>JAERTH010000112.1 GCA_016844955.1 Fidelibacterota bacterium
AAATGAACGAACCTCACAAAAACCCTTGGCTGAAAGGACCTGTGTGATAGCTGCGGTTAATGTTGTCTTACCGTGATCAACGTGACCGATTGTTCCAACATTGACGTGCGGCTTATTACGTTCGAATTTTTCTTTTGCCATTTTTAGTTCCTCCAGACCTCTTGTTTAGCCTTTAGACTTTTCAAATATTTTTTCTGCGATACTATCCGGAATTAAGACATAGTGATCAAACTGCATACTGAATACTGCGCGTCCCTGAGTTAGAGAACGCAGATCCGTTGCATACCCAAACATCTCGGAAAGAGGCACGAATGCATTGATCACCTGAGCGTCTTTACGGGGATTCATACCTTGAACCTTGCCGCGACGTGAGGATACATCACCCATCACATCACCCAGATATTCTTCAGGCACAACAACTTCAACAGCCATTGATGGCTCCATTAGTTTTGCACCTGCTTTTTTACAAGCAGCCTGAATGGCCATGGATCCGGCGATCTTGAAAGCCATTTCCGACGAATCAACATCATGATAGCTTCCATCAAACAGCTCGACACGTACATCCATAATCGGATAGCCGGCTACCACACCATTTTTCAGTGCTTCCTGCATACCCTTATCAACAGCGGGGATATATTCCTTCGGAATAGCGCCACCGACAATTTTGTTTTCAAAATGATAACCTTTACCGGCCTCATTTGGTTCGACACGAATTACAACGTGTCCATACTGACCCTTACCACCAGTCTGACGTGAGAACTTGGTGTTCTGCTCGACCTTCTTGGTAATGGTCTCTACATAAGCCACCTGAGGAGCACCAACTCGCGCATTCACTTTGAATTCACGTAGCAGACGATCAACAATAATCTCAAGATGAAGCTCACCCATTCCGCGAATGATAGTCTGGCCAGTTTCATGGTCAACATTCACCAGGAATGTTGGATCTTCCTCAGAAAGCTTTGCCAATGCCACTGTGAGTGCATCATTATCAGCTTTTGATTCAGGTTCAATTGCAACTGAAATCACTGGCTCGGGGAAATCCATAGACTCCAATACCAGAGGGTGTTTTTGCGCACAGAGTGTATCGCCTGTACGTGTATTGCGGAGACCGATGGCCGCTGCAATTTCACCCGCATAAATCTCATCGCGTTCTTCCCGTTTGATCGAGTGCATAATCATAAGACGACCCACGCGCTCTTTTTTTCCACTGATGGAATTAAGCACTGAATCACCCGTTTTTACGGACCCGGAATAAACACGGAAAAACGTCAATTTACCTACATATGGATCAGTCATGATCTTAAAGGCAAGAGCTGCAAAAGGCTCTTCTTCTGAAGCCGCACGCTTGATAACTTTTTCACTGTCATCAACATCATGACCCTCAACAGGAGGAAGATCAAGTGGCGATGGCATGTAAGCGATAATTGCATCCAAGAGGCGCTGAACACCCTTGTTCTTGAATGCTGACCCCACCATGGTAGGAATCATGG
Organism: Fidelibacterota bacterium; assembly: GCA_016844955.1. Lineage (GTDB taxonomy): Bacteria > Fidelibacterota > UBA8477 > UBA8477 > JABMPR01 > JABMPR01. Next base: position 1,491 of record JAERTH010000112.1, read on the forward strand.
ATCCATCAAGTGTTGCCGCACGAATAGCTTTGGCAATTTCATCCGGATTCAACTCCACACCTTCAAGATATTTCTCAAGCAGAGAATCATCGTAACTGGCAACTTCTTCAATCAGAAGGTGACGATACTCTTCGGCCTTTTCGACCATATCTTTGGGGATATCGCTATATTCAAAATGAGCTCCCAAGGAGCTGTCATTATATAGAATAGCTTTCATAGAGAGCAGGTCGATAAGACCAGTAAACAGGTCACCTGCCCCGATAGGCAAGACTATGGGGACGGGGTTAGCACCTAAACGTTTCTTGATCATTTCAAGCACGTTATAGAAATCAGCTCCCGTTCGATCCATCTTATTCACAAAGGCAATACGTGGGACACCATACTTATCAGCCTGACGCCATACTGTTTCGCTCTGTGGCTCAACACCGCCCACAGCACAGAACAGAGCAACAGCCCCATCCAGCACACGCAGACTACGTTCAACCTCTACAGTGAAATCAACGTGACCAGGGGTATCAATAATATTGATACGATGATCATCCCAGAATGCAGTAGTAGCAGCTGAGGTAATTGTAATACCTCTTTCACGCTCCTGCTCCATCCAATCCATGGTTGCGGCACCATCATGTACCTCACCAATGCGATGAGTACGACCGGTGTAGTAAAGAATACGTTCTGTCGTAGTAGTCTTACCGGCATCGATGTGAGCCATGATGCCGATGTTTCTTACCTTGCCAAGATCAGTATTTTTCACAATTTACCTAAAGTGTGCAAAGGCTTTGTTAGCCTCAGCCATGCGGTGAGTATCTTCACGCTTTTTGATTGATCCACCTTCATTATTGGCGGCGCCAATTAACTCAGCTGCTAACTTTTCGGACATGGTCTTTTGAGAACGTTTTTTAGCAAAACCAATGATCCAACGATAAGCCAGGGCTTGTCGGCGATTTGTGCGAACTTCAACTGGAACCTGATAGGTTGCTCCACCGACTCGCTTTGATTTCACTTCAACAATTGGTGCTACATTCTCAATAGCTTTTTTGAAAAGCTCAAGAGGATCACTCTTTGTTTTTTGCTGAATAATGTCAAAAGAACCATACAGGATCTTCTCACTTAAACCTTTTTTACCACGCTCCATGAGGTAGTTAATAAAACGAGCTACACCCACATCGTTATAGACTGGATCGGGTAAAATACTTCTTTTTTCTGGTCTACGTCTACGCATCAGTCAGATTCTTATGATTTTGGTCGTTTTGCGCCATAGCGTGAACGACTTGTTCTGCGGTTTTCAACACCGGCTGTATCCAATGTGCCACGAATAATGTGATAGCGAACACCTGGAAGATCCTTTACACGACCACCCTCAATTAATACGATTGAGTGCTCCTGTAAATTGTGACCTTCACCTGGAATATAGGCTGTCACTTCAATTCCGTTAGCTAAACGGACACGCGCCACCTTACGAAGTGCCGAATTCGGCTTTTTCGGGGTGGTGGTATAAACTCTTGTACACACGCCTCGTTTTTGAGGACAGGCTTTAAGCGCTGGTGCTTTCTTCTTTTTCACAAGGCTCTTACGGCCCTTACGCACCAATTGATTAATCGTTGGCATTTAATCTCCTTTTAAAAAGCCGCACAGTATAATTTCTGACCCTTGGGCAGTCAAGGTCATTTATTCACTTTCCGGCTCTGAATTTTCTCTGGCGAACACCTTCGCTTCGTCCCGTTTTTTCCTTACTTCCAGCACCTGTTCGGCGATCTCATTTGGTGGCCCTTCTGCCTTAATTTTGGCATATTTGGGAAGGCCTGTACCAGCAGGAATCAGACGACCAACAATGATATTTTCCTTCAAGCCGCGCAGTGTATCTGTTTTGGCATTGATGGCAGCATTGGTCAAGACACGTGTGGTTTCCTGGAAGGACGCAGCAGAGAAAATACTCTCAGTATTGAGTGAGGCTCTGGTGATACCTAACAGTAAGGGTGTATGCGTTGCCGGTTCGGCTTCGCGATATTCAGGAAGAACTTTGTCGTTTGTAGTTAAATCGGCAATGGTTTCTTCCATTTCAGCACGTTCCACAAGCTGAAATTCAGTATAATCAGATTCACCTGGTTTTTCGACAACAACCTTGGAGAGTAAAACTGTATTCTCAGCCTGGAATTGAAATTTATTAACACGATCCTGGTGCAGGAATTGAGTATCTCCTGGATTTTCGACCTGGATCTTCTGCATCATTTGACGCACGATTGTCTCAATGTGCTTATCATTGATACGCACACCTTGGAGTCGGTAAACTTCCTGAATCTCATTTACGAGATATTCCTGAACTTCACGCTCGCCCTTGATACGGAGAATATCCTTGGGTGATACTGGACCTTCACAAAGTCTGTCACCAGCCTGGATAAAATCCCCATCCAGAACGATAATGTGACGACCGTAAGGTATGGAGTATTCATATTTAACATTATCAGGAGTTTCCACAAGAATGGTGCGAACTCCACGTTTCAAGTCACCGTAATGAACCATACCGGCTACTTCTGTTACCACTGAAGGATCGGCGGGGTTACGGGCTTCAAAAAGCTCAGCAACACGTGGCAGACCACCAGTAATATCAGCAGTTCTTGATTTACCTTTGAGAAATTTGGCCAGAGTTGTACCAGCTGCGATCTTCTGACCATCTTCAACAGTCAAAACAGCGCCCACAGGCAACACAACATCTTTACCAATAACAGCACCCTTGTCATCACAGATCTCAATACGTGGAGTCATACGCATTCCACGTGCATCCGTGATGGTCCGTTCAACTTTTCCAGTCTCACCTGACACTTCAACAAAGGTCATATCTTCAACAATCTCAACCCAGCGGATGGTTCCGCCGGTCTGGGCAATAATAAAGTCGGTACGAGGATCCCATCTTACCAGACCCTGTCCCTTAGTAACCTTCTCACCATCTTCAACTTCAAGTGTACTGGCATAAGGAATATTAGCACGAGTAAGCGAACGATTATTCTCATCCACAATCTCGAGATAATTATTACGAACCAGGGCAATTCTCCCTAGATCCTCAGTAGCTTCAGTGACACGCAGGCCTGGAGAGTAGCGAACAGTACCTGCAAATTTCGCGGCCATTTCACTCTCTTCAATAATACGTGCTGCTGTTCCACCAATGTGGAATGTACGCAGAGTAAGCTGAGTACCAGGTTCACCAATTGCCTGGGCAGCCATGATACCAACAGCCTCACCGGCGTTAACCAGCTTGGCAGTTGACATATTGCGACCATAACATTTGGCACAGACACCAAATTCAGCCTCACATGTGAGCACTGAACGGATTCTAACTTTTTCAACGTTGGATTCAGCGATTTGCATGGCCAAGGCTTCATGGACCAATGTACCTACCTCAGCAATCATCTCATCAGTCAGCGGATCAAAAACATCTTCCTGAAGTACGCGACCTTTGATACGATCCTGAAGGGGTTCGATAACATCTTCACCCTGCTTAAGGGGCTTAACATCGATACCATTGATAGTTCCACAATCTTCCATGCGGATAACCACATCCTGAGCAACATCAACCAGGCGTCGTGTGAGGTAACCAGCATCAGCAGTTTTCAGAGCTGTATCAGCCAGACCCTTACGGGCACCGTGTGTGGAAATAAAATACTCAAGAACCGTCAGACCTTCTTTGAAGTTAGAGGTAATTGGGGTTTCAATAATTTCACCCTGACTACCCTTCAATGATTTCTGAGGCTTTGCCATCAATCCACGCATACCAGCCAGCTGCTTGATCTGATCAGAAGAACCACGAGCACCTGAATCGGCCATCATGTATACGGAATTGAATCCATATTCAGAGGTACTTAGGCCGTCCATCATCATACCAGCAATCTGGTTGGTGGTGTGGGTCCAAATATCCAAAACTTTATTGTATCTTTCACCCTCGGTCAGCCAACCGGCTTTACGATCGGCATTAACCTTGTCAACTTCCTTGCCTGATTTCTCCAGCAGGGCAGTTTTCTTTTCAGGCACGAGAATGTCAGCCAGACCAATGGATACACCACTCTTGGTAGCATACTCAAAGCCAAGACGCTTGAGAGCGTCCAGGAATTGTACGGTAAGGAAATTACCTGAGAAGCGCATGACGTCACTGATCAATTTCTCAAGACGTTTCTTGGTGATCAATTCGTTCATGAAGGGATAGCCCTCTGGGAGCGCATCATTCAGAGTAAGACGACCAGCAGTAGTCTCAACCAGATTCCCGTTCATACGGACTTTAATCTTGGCATGATAGTCAAGATGCTTGTTCTCTACTGCCAGATAGGCCTCATCAGGAGCTGAGAAGATCATCCCCTCTCCCTTTGATTCAGGCTTAATCTTGGTCAAGTAATAACAACCCAGAACCATATCCTGTGAAGGAACTGTAATTGGCGAACCGTGAGCAGGATGCAAAATATTGTGACTTGACAACATGAGCATACGTGCTTCGGTGATAGCTTCTGCTGATAGCGGTAAGTGGACAGCCATCTGGTCACCGTCAAAATCAGCATTGAACGCTGAACAGACGAGTGGATGCAGACGGATGGCGCGACCATTTATGAGCACAGGCTGAAAGGCCTGGATTCCCAAACGGTGAAGCGTTGGCGCACGGTTGAGCATAACCGGATGATCTTTTACGACATATTCAAGTACATCATAGATCTCTGGCTGCTTCTCCTCAACAATGACCTTGGCCTGTTTGGGAGTTTTGGCATAGTTACGAACCAGAAGTTCAGAAATGATGTGTGGTTTGAATAACTCAATCGCCATTTCTTTTGGTATACCACACTCATGCAGTTTCAGGTCTGGTCCAACAACAATAACTGAACGACCTGAATAATCGACACGTTTACCCAGCAAGTTCTGACGGAAACGACCCTGCTTACCTGACAACATGTCAGACAGTGATTTCAGCGGACGTCTGGTACCAGATCTCACAGCGCTTTGTTTACGGCTATTATCAAAGAGAGAATCAACAGATTCCTGAAGCATTCTCTTTTCATTTCTCAAAATTACATCTGGAGCCTTGATCTCCATGAGCTGACGGAGGCGGTTATTACGTATAATAACACGACGATAGAGGTCATTAAGATCAGAAGCGGCGAACCGGCCACCATCAAGAGGAACCAAAGGCCTTAGCTCAGGTGGAATAACCGGCAGAATAGTTAGAACCATCCACTCAGGACGATTCGGAACATCACCAGATTTTGTATCGAAGGCTTTGATCATTCGCAGACGCTTGAGGGCATCAGCTTTTTTCTGCTGACTCCGAGTCGTCTTAACGATCTCCTTCAGCATGATCATGTTCTTCTTGATTTCCAATTCACGGAGCATGGAAAGAATCGCCTCACCACCGGTTTTGGCGATAAAAACATCTTCTTCGTCAGCACCCAGGGCATCAGGACCATAAATCGCATCCAATTCAATGAAATCTTCTTCATCCAGAATCTCTCCAGCCTCTACATCAGCTTTTCCAGCTGAAATAACGACGTAGGATTCATAGTAAATGATGCGTTCCAGATTCTTGGAAGTCATTCCCAGGGTATGCGCCAGGGTTGATGGAATCGAACGGAGGTACCAGGTGTGAACCACAGGTACAGCCAGGGTGATGTGACCCATACGTTCACGGCGAACTTTTTTGCGGGTTACTTCAACACCACAACGGTCACAAATGATTCCCTTATAACGGATTCTCTTGTACTTACCACAATGGCATTCCCAATCTTTCACAGGACCAAAGATACGTTCGCAAAACAAGCCATCCTTTTCCGGCTTATATGTCCGGTAATTGATGGTCTCTGGCTTGAAGATTTCACCCCTGGATTCGCGCAGAATTTTCTCAGGCGAAGCCAGACGGATTGTTATCTCGGTAAAGTCGTTGACAACAGATTTATTAAGCAAAGGAGTACTCCCTTTTTACTTTAGTTCAACATCCAGCCCCAGACCCTTCATTTCACGTAGCAATACGTTGAAGGATTCAGGAATACCGAATTCGGGCAAGTTCTCACCCTTAACCAGAGAGTTGTAGACCCTTGAACGGCCTTCAACATCATCAGATTTAACCGTGAGCATTTCCTGGAGCGTATGAGCAGCGCCATAAGCTTCAAGCGCCCAAACTTCCATTTCACCAAACCTCTGGCCACCAAATTGAGCTTTACCGCCCAATGGCTGCTGAGTAATGAGTGAATAAGGACCAGTAGAACGCGCATGCATCTTATCGTCAACCTGGTGGGTCAGTTTCATCATGTAGATTTCACCAACGGCAACGGGGTTTTCGATATATTCACCGGAGCGACCATCGAGGAGCTTGACTTTACCACCAACTGGCAGTTCAGCCTTTTCCATCAGTGCTTCAACATCGGCAAGACTGGCACCATCGAAAACCGGTGTCTCAAACATGAGACCCAATTCACGACCGGCCCATCCAAGCATGGTTTCATAAAGCTGTCCCAGGTTCATACGAGAAGGTACACCCAGTGGATTCAATACGATATCTACGGGACGACCATCAGGGAGGAAAGGCATGTCTTCTTCAGCTACGATGGCTGCAACCACACCCTTATTTCCGTGACGTCCAGCCATCTTATCACCAATGGAAATCTTACGCTTGGTAGCGATCTGAACCTTGGCCAACTGGATTACACCAGGCTGAAGGTCATCTCCAACCTTCTGCTTATATACATCATTCTCGTAGTTCTGCTCGATCTCACGATACAGACGCTCATATTCGTTGAGCAGCTTGTTGAGTTTAGCATCAACGCCTTCATCCAGAGCGATGGGCTCACGACGATCCACGCGATCAAAATTCAACGTGGCAATAGCTTCCTTGGTAAATGGTGTGCCAGATTTAAGGATAATTTTGCCACCCAGATCCATAACGTTGGCACATTTCTGGTCCAATAATAAGGAATTAACCTTCTCGTTACGTTTCTTGGTTAAGCTTGTTTTATCAAGACTGGCGCGCTGTTTCAGTGCATCCAGTTTACGTTTTTCTTCAACGCGAGACTCACGACCTTTTCGGGTATAGAGTTCGGTACGGATAACCACGCCCTTAACACCAGGATCGGCGCGTTTGGAGGCATCTTTTACATCACCGGCTTTTTCACCGAAAATGGCCTTGAGTAGCTTCTCTTCAGGTGTTGGATCAGTTTCTCCCTTAGGAGTAACCTTACCAATCAGTGTGTCGCCAGGATGAACTTCAGCACCGACGCGAATAATACCATCGTTGCTCAAGTTGCGCGTTGCTTCCTCACTAACGTTAGGAATATCACGGGTGAGCTCTTCTTCTCCACGCTTGGTTTCGCGAACTTCAAGCTCGACTTCCTTCAAGCGCATTGAGGTAAAGATATCTTCCTTGAGCAGACGCTCAGAGAGAACAATAGCATCTTCAAAGTTGTATCCACGCCAGGGCATGAAGGCAACGGTGATGTTACGGCCCAGGGCCAGATCACCACGATCGGTGCTCATACCATCAGCCAGGACATCACCAGGAGCTACACGCTGTCCAACCTCCACCAGAACCTTCTGGTTAATACAGGAATCCTGATTAGAACGCTGATATTTACGGAGCTTATAGGTCACCATGCCAGGTTCTTCGATAAGGGTTACATCCTCATCAATGCGACGGGTGGTTTTAATTAGAATTTCTTTAGCACTGACAGACTTCACAATTCCCTTAACATCAGAGAGCAACAGGGAGCGTGAATCCTTGGCGACGATACGTTCGAAACCGGTACCAACAATTGGAGCCTCAGGCCACAAGAGTGGAACAGACTGACGCTGCATATTGGAACCCATGAGGGCACGGTTAGCATCATCGTGCTCAAGGAAAGGAATACAGGCAGCAGCCGGTGATACGATCTGCAGCGGAGACACATCCATATAGGATACTTCTTCGGTGTTGATCATTGGAAAATCACCACGGATACGAACCTGAACCTGATCAGTTCCGATAAAGCCTTCTTCATCCACAGGCGAGTTTGCCTGGGCAATAAAGGTACGATCTTCATCATCTGCTGAGAGGAATTCAATTGTCTTGGAGACTTTGGGCTTACCATTGCTATTCACCACCTTGCGATAAGGGGTTTCAATGAATCCCAGGCGATTAACAACACCATAGGATGCCAGTGAAGAGATCAAACCAATGTTTGGACCTTCAGGCGTTTCAATGGGACAGAGTCTTCCATAATGTGTATAGTGAACATCTCGAACCTCAAAACCGGCACGCTCTCTGGTGAGGGCACCCGGTCCCAGCGAGGAAAGACGACGTTTATGAGTTACTTCTGCCAGAGGATTGGTCTGATCCATGAACTGTGACAGCTGATTGGTTCCGAAAAAGGAACTGATAGCGGAGGTCACGATTCTGGAATTGATCAAATCCTGAGGGGTCAGGTTCTCATTGTCACGAACATTCATGCGCTCACGGATGGTTCTGGACATACGACTGAGGGCCACAGAGAACTGATTCCCGATCTGTTCACCCACGGTACGTACGCGACGATTACCCAGGTGATCAATATCATCTGTTCCACGTTCGCCTTTGCGCATCTCAAGCAGGAAATTCACGGACATGATAATATCCTGAGGAGTAAGCACCAGCTCATCCAGGGGTACATCAATACCAAATTTCTTGTTCATGCGATAACGACCAACTTCGCCAAGATCATATTTCTTGGGATCGAAGAAGAGACGGAATAGGAATTTTTCAGCCAGATCAAGGTTTGGTGGTTCTCCACCGCGCATTTCTGTATAAAAAACACGTAGAGCTTCGTTGGTATCTGAAGAACGATCCTTGGCCAGTGTATTGGCTAGTAAATCATAGGCAATATCTTCAGGGTCACTTACAACCATGACACCGCCGACACCTTCCTTTTTCAGATCTCGAACTCTTTCCTTGGTCAGTTTGTCACCGGCTTCCATGAGGACTTCACCGGTTTCTTTATTGACAACATCCACTGGAACGGGCGTGTCATAAAAGGCCTTGAGGCCGACATTATCAGCAAGACGGAGTTCCCGTATCACACCAAATGCGCTAAGAATCGACTCATTCGTCGAAAATTTCATGGCGCGCAGCAGTAGCGAGATTGGGAATTTGCGACGTCTGTCGATAACAGCATAGATCACATCGTGGATATCAGTTGTGATATCCAGCCAGCTCCCTCTAAAGGGAATCAGACGTGCAGAATAAAGCTTGGTACCATTGGGGTGAATCTTCATGTCGAAGAAAACACCAGGTGAACGCATCAATTGTGATACAATTACACGTTCAGCACCATTGATAACAAATGCCCCCCCACGGGTCATATATGGGATATTACCAAAGAAGATGTCCTGTTCAACGTGAACAGAATAGTCGCCAGCTTCAGCGCCTTCCTCGGTAGCATGGAGTATTAATTTTACTTTCAGGGGTACAGAATAGGTTACTCCCCTTTCGAGACATTCCTCGATAGAGTAGCGTGGTAAGCCGACACTGTAGGATACATAATCCAATTTGTAGTTCCCATGATTGTCCTCAATGGGAAAAACAGCCTGGAATATCGCCTCCAAACCCTTGCTTTCGCGTTCATGAGTTGCAACACCTTCCTGGAGAAAGTCTTTCCAGGAATCAACCTGCAGGTTTAGCAGATTTGGTAGCTCAACCTGTGAACCGATTTGAGAGAAGGAGAGTCGTTCTATTTTACTGGGTAGGGCCAAAAGCCACCTCCACTTTTAGTTAATCAACTAAAGGCGCAAAAGCTCGCGGAAGAAAACTTCCGCGAGCCCGAATCCAAATGAGCGTTGGTACTGGAAATCAAACTATTTAAGCGTGACTGTTGCTCCAGCTTCTTCCAACTGCTTTTTGAGCTCTTCAGCTTCATCTTTGGAAATAGCTTCCTTGATTTTGCTGGGAGCACTATCAACTAACTCTTTAGCTTCTTTGAGACCAAGAGCAGTAACTTGACGAACTACCTTGATAACATTGATTTTCTTGTCACCAGGTGCTTCGAGCATTACATCAAACTCAGTCTGCTCTTCAACTTCTTCGACAACAGCAGCAGGACCAGCAGCCATGGCAACTGGAGCAGCAGCGGTTACACCGAATTTGTCTTCGATAGCAGAAATAAGCTCAGAAATTTCAAGCATGTTAGCGGTTTCAAGATAGCTCATTACATCATCACGTGTGATACCCATGAGTAGATTACCTCCAGATTTAATTCTTTGATTCTTTTAATGACATTAACACACCTACCAAATTACGCATGGGGGCCTGAAGCACACTCAGGGTATTCTGCATGGGAGACTGCAGCCCGCCTAGCAGTTTGGCAAGTAACTCTTCTTTTGACGGTAAATTGGCCAATTTCAGGTAGAAAGAGGCGTCCAATACCTGTCCTTCAAAAACCACACCTTTGACAGCTGGCTTTTCTTTGACTTTACCTTCCTTTTTGAGGAATTCTTTGATCACGCGAGCCGGGGCTGTTGGATCGGCGTTTCCAAACGCAACCGCAGTAGGTCCTTTTAGTACATCTTCAAGACCTTCATAGCCGTTTTCCTTAACCGCAATGTTAACCAGTCTGTTCTTAAGAACACGGTACTCAACATCAGCAGCATTAAACAGAGAACGCAGGGCATTGGTTTCTTCAACCGTAAGTCCTACATAATCAGTAAAATAGAGAGAACTTGCGTTATTCACTTTCTCACGGATCATCTCGAGAGAATTAATATTACTTTGATTTGGCATATTGCTAACTCCTTAAGCTGGCTTATACGCCAAGCGTAGCTTTATCGATTCTGATACCAGGGCCCATGGTTGAGCTGAGAACCAACTTCTGAAAGTAGTTTCCCTTGGCGCCAGAAGGTTTCATTGCGATTAAGCGAGTAATTAGTACTGTGATGTTCTCAGCCAGAGCGGACTGTTCGAAAGAAGCCTTGCCCACAACAGAGTGAACGATACCGAATTTATCAGTACGCAGCTCAATTTTACCAGCTTTAGACTCATTCACGGCCTTAGAAACATCCATAGTCACTGTACCAGTCTTAGGGTTAGGCATCAGTCCACGTGGTCCAAGGATGCGACCCATTTTCCCAACTTCACCCATATTATCAGGTGTGGTAATAATGACGTCTACATCAATCCATCCGTCTTTCAACTTCTGGAGATAGTCTTCAAAACCCACATAATCTGCACCCGCCTCGGTAGCCTCATCAGCCTTTGGGCCTTTTGCAAGGACCAGCACGCGAACCTTTTTACCGGTTCCGTGTGGAAGCGTCACCGTTCCACGAACCATCTGATCAGCATACTTGGGGTTAACCCCAAGATTAATGGAAACCTCTACAGTTTCGTCGAACTTTGCTACCGCACACTCCTTTAACAGGCTTACACCGGAGTTCAGATCGTATTCTTTGGTCTTATCAACCTTACTGAGATTTAATTTTTGATTTTTTGATAGTGCCATCTCAGACCTCCTACTCTGATACCGTAATGCCCATACTGCGGGCAGTGCCCTCAATAATGCGCATGGCCATCTCAACATCATGAGAATTGAGATCAGGTTTTTTTAGTTCGGCAATTTCACGCACTTGTTCACGTGTAACCTTGCCAACTTTGACAGAGTTAGGTGTTCCCGAACCCTTTTCAAGCCCAGCGGCTTTTCTCAGCAACACTGCAGCGGGTGGAGTCTTTGTGATAAATGTAAATGATCGATCAGCATAGACAGTAATTACTGCTGGAATGATCAGTCCGCGTTCTTTTTCAGTTCTTGAATTGAACGCTTTACAGAACTCCATAATATTCACACCCGCCTGTCCCAATGCCGGACCAACTGGCGGAGAGGGATTGGCCTGTCCTGCGGGGATATGCAGTTTAATCTTGTTTATTACCTTTTTGGCCATTCGCTTTACCTTCTTACTACTTTTCTAATTCTATCTGCAGAAAGTCAAGTTCAACTGGCGTTGGTCTACCAAATATGGAGACTTCAACCTTGACCTTTTGCTTTGATTCATCGACTTCCTTAACAAAGCCTGTAAAGTCCACAAATGGACCGTCGGTAACCTTGATTGGATCACCAGCCTTGAAAATTGTGCCCATGACTTCTTGACCGTCGCGTTCTTCCACTTCACCAAGGATCCGACGGACCTCAACATCCTTTAGTGGGATTGGTTCACCCTTGGGACCCACAAATGACATTACACCGGGAACATTCTCCACGAGGTAACGCGTCTCAGTTGTGACTTCCATTTGGATCATGATATAACCAGGAAAAAATACCTTATTACGAACGTATTTTTTCCCAGCACGCATCTCAACCACGTTTTCAGATGGTACCAGTACTTCAGGAATCAATTCGTTCAATCCGGCAAGCTCTGCCTCTGCAAGAATTGCTTCACTGGTTTTCTTTTCCTTACCGGAAAATGTACGAAGACTATACCATTTCATGGCCATTTTAGCGCCCCATGATCACGTTTAGAACCAAGACGGACATTACTTTATCAAGAGTAAAGAGAACGATAGCAATAAATGCTGACATTCCCAGGACAACCCATGTTGAGCCCTTGAGCTCTTCATAGCTTGGCCATGAAATCTTCTTGAATTCAGCTTGAACGCCGTCTAGAAATGTTTTGAGCTTTTTTATCATAATTTATTTCACAGTCAAAGAAAATGAGCAGGAGAGACAGGACTCGAACCTGCAACCTACGGTTTTGGAGACCGTTGCTCTACCAATTGAGCCACTCTCCTGTCTAAAACTCATTTCTTATTTTGTTTCCTTGTGCACGACGTGTTTGTTGCAATTAGGACAATACTTCTTGAATTCAACGCGTGCTGGATGCAGCCGCTTATTTTTCTTCGTCGAATAATTGCGATGCCTGCATTCAGTACACTCAAGTGTGATTATCTCACGCATAAATCAACCGCCAATACTTACTTTACTCGATGATCTCAGTTACTACACCGGCACCAACAGTATGACCACCTTCGCGAATAGCAAAGCGCAGTTCCTGTTCCATGGCGATGGGCTGGATCAATTCGATTGTTAGACTCACATTGTCACCAGGCATTACCATCTCAGTTCCCTCAGGAAGTGAAGCAACACCGGTTACATCTGTGGTACGGAAATAAAACTGAGGACGATATCCCTCAAAGAATGGTGTATGGCGTCCGCCTTCTTCCTTCTTCAA
>JAERTH010000113.1 GCA_016844955.1 Fidelibacterota bacterium
AATTATTATGCAATAAATAACAAGAATGAATACAACTTATCTAATTTATTATCAAAAGGTTACGCATGACCATTCTAGGTGCATCACCTAAACCCAACAAAGCATCCTCTATTGGACCCCCGTTTTCACACAGCCTCTTTAGTGCGGGGGCACAGATACCTTACCTAAAGTGGTTTTACCCCTCAGTTAACAGGTTCTTCCCTCGGGATGACACAGCGCTGGCATCCTTGCTCACAAGGAGTCAAATAGACCCTGACAGCTCCCGCACTCTGTGCACGTTCTACTGCACTACCGAACCAACTCTAGAACAGATTTACCCTAAATGGATTGCGATTCGGATCAAGATGCTTCGCGGGCTCAGCATGACGTGAGCCTAATGCCTAACGCCCTACCCTCACAGTTCCAAAAACCGATGGTGACTGATAGGCATTATCCCGGGTACAGTACCAGGCCAGTTTTCCGTGTCTGGTTTTGCCATCGTTGTCGTTGATATGAATGTCCAGCCCCAGAAAGTCCCCAAGTGCTCCTGTTGAACTGATAGCTTCCCAGGGAATAGCCAACTCCATTTGATAGCCATCAGGGACTCGTTTCTGAGCAAGAACCGCACCATTTACAGTGGCTCCAATGCTTGAGACCAAGACTGATTCATCCACCACGTATCGTAACTGAAAATCATCAGCGTCATAAAACGCGGATTTACTATTATCCCCATCCAGGTACAACTCAATGCCATCTTTCATATAGTCGATGGAGGCATCCGTGCTGATAATATCATCAACGACCTGCACCAAAACATAGAGCATGGTGGCATCATAGGTCATGGCAAAGTGGGCGGATAGATCCCGATCAGAATCGCGATCCCCGGATACGACCTGCTCCATTTTTGTCATGGTGATAGCTGCCCATAAAGCATCGAGTTCACCATCAAACACAGGTGCCTGATTGGCTTGTTTTAAGACCATGCTGTTGAAAGATTGAGTGGTTACGCTGGCAGGGTTGCTGGTGGCATTGCCCTTCTCATTGGATACAACTACGTGATACTCGCCTCCACGTTTCCCAAAATCGAACTCATGTATAAAAAGTTCAAAACTTGTAGCATTCGGGATTGGCTTACCATTCCTATACCACTGATAATCAAGCGGGTAACCAAATGCCTTCACCCTTATTACAGACCCATAACCTTCCACGGCGACCTGATCCTGAGGTTGAACTGCAATTGCAGGTTTCTTGATCCCTACCCTATTGACATACTCGGAGGGATCCAGTGGGTGCAGCGATTCCACCATGCCAGGCAAAAATTCACAATTCACGGAATTGGTCATCCGAGCTTGCTTGAACAACCAGCGTTTGGCCTGCCATTTCGACGGACGCTCCCCCTTCCCATTCCAATAAGCGAGTATCTTCTCAAACCCCTCAGTGCGATGAATACTCCAGGGCTGGCGACTAAGCTCAAACTTCTTATGGGTCCACCAGTTCCACCCCACATTTGCAGATTCCAGAAAATGTGTAGACTGCTTGTAGATTTCCCAGGGAGGGTTTTGCTCACCCGTTTCCCCATGCCAGAGCGGAATGTTGTATTTCTTTCGCTGGTCATCCCAGCGTTGTAGTCCCCGTTGGGTATTGGTAGGTGGATATGAATGGAAAGCAAGCACCAGATGGGGATCCCAGTCCAGGGGCTCCAGCACTGAAAAATCCTGGGCCCAATCATCACCCTCAACAAAGATGATTCCATCTCTATCGGTTTTACGAATCGTTGCAGTCAGGAGTACGTACAATTCACGCAGTAGACCTGGATCAACTCCCGGGTAGCGAGCCAGCAGGGGCTCATTCAAGAGGTCATAGCCCACAATACAGGTATAGTCAGCGTAGCGAGTGGTGATTTTATCCCATAAATCTACAGTTTGCGGCCAATACACGGTCTTCTCGGTCCATAGGCGAGCTGTACCATCAGAATCGGATATGTTCTCGGCATTTTGGCCACCAGGCGCTCCATGGAGGTCCCAGATGATACCCATGCCAAGTTCTTCACACCAATTGACAAAATTATCCAGAAATTCGAAATTGTGCGCGCTGTAGATATAAGGCGCGTTTGCCGGTTGTCCATCCCGGGGTTGAATCATTGAAGCCAGTAACGGTACTCTCAGGGTATTCACTCCCCAGGATTTCATAATCTCAACATCTTCACGGGTGACAAAATTTTCATAATAAAGATCCCAGAACCTACGGGCCTGCTTTGGGCCGATCAGATCTTCGATAGCTGCTTCGAATTGCCGGGGACGATCCAGCTTGCGGATGCCCCACATGTACCCCTCAGGCAAGAGCCAGCCCCCCAATCCAATTCCTTTTAGCTGAACGACTTCACCAGTCTTACGGCTGATCACATTTTGTCCTGATGTGGTGTAGTAGGCCTGGGCAGGGTTTTGAAACATCCCCACACAAACAAATATCAGGATCGTAATAGTTCTTCTCATTTTCAAACCATTCACAAAACGACTCCTATAGTCTACCGTCCTGGACTCCGAACAATCAATTGCCGAACTTACCTTAATGTGTAATTATGGATTGCGGTTGGGGATCAAGATGCTTCGACTGGCTCAGCATGACGACCACCCAACTCCTTTCACTTAACATCCCGGTCTTCGATCCACTGCTTGTCACGGCTTACCTTATTGTGTAAATCTGGATTGCCGTTTAGGACCAAGATGCTTCGACAAGCTCAGCATGACACCCTCCTAACTCCTAAATGCTACTCCCCATTCAAGGTCTCAGCGATTTCCTCCTTAAAGGCAAATCTAATAGCCATAGCACTCCAGAAAATTCCATTTACTAACATCCCTGCTACGACCAGGATTAACAGACGCATCATTTCAGAAGGGTCTGAATGAGACAGTACTGGGAGGATGGAAATGATAGCTGCAATTGCTCCGATCAGAAGACCAATGATAAGGGTGAGAATCTGCTCGCTTAGAATTAGCTTGAAGACTGATCCAGGTTTGAAACCCATCGCCTGAAGTACAGCAATTTCCTGACGATCCTCCAGAATATTTCTCAGGAGAACTACTCCCAATCCCACAGTTCCGATTAAAAGGCCAAAACCGCCTAACATGAGGAAAATGGAGAGATAGGTGTTTTCCACGGCACTGAAGGCTATGAGTCTCTCACCACACCGTTGAATTTCTGGGCCATAGTCCGTTAATTCGCGTTCCAATGCAATTCGGTCGACTTCAAGGTTTGGTGTATCTACCAATAGAACCTGAGTACCATCCGTGGATGGGAAATACCGACTGAAATTATGCTCAGCAATTATCATATTTCCCTGGAAGACAGAATTCGCTATTCCTCCCACCACTACCAGTTTTAAGTCAACTCCGCGATCATCCACATAGTACAGGGTATCGCCCAGACCCAATCCCAATCCCCATTGGATTACACTCATGTCGGCGATGGCAGGAACCACACCTGGTCCCCAGTCAAAATTCAGCAAATCCCAGCCGGAACCATCACCAAACCCGGAGATGGTCTTTGAAAAGGTAAAACGATTCTCCAACCCATCAGTAACCACACCCAATATCTGGGGCTGCTGTACCATATTCAGATTGAGACAGCTCCCATCGTCCCCCACCTTTTTGCGAAATTGAACTATTTCCACGTTTGGATATTTCTCAGCAAAGGCGGGCAGCGTTGTCAATTCGTCCAGAATAGGCATAGTTGTTTCAACGAAAAGTTCAAAGCCGCCTGTCCCGGAACTCGCTTTTGCGCTATTCAGTGTAGGATCCTGATGGTTCAGTCCCACTGAAATCACGATAAATACTCCAACTGCCAGGAGACTGATAGTGGTCAAGTTACGACCAGCACGACGAGACCAATTACGCAGAACCAGATTAACTGTGTTAAAGCGCTTCAATCTGTTGAGATAAAGGATCTCCCGCATGCCCACATAGCAGGCGTAAATCCCTGTGATGAGCATTAAGGATGCTGCTGAGTAATATTTTGCGACGGCTTGTGCCTGGTCCGGCTGGTGTTTCAGCAAAATACCACTGGCTGCCATTATGAATACGACCAACATGACGAGGTGATATTTCCTAAACCTGTCCCATTTTTTTAGTTTTGGTAGACTGCTGAGGCGCGATTTCCCAGCACCTCTGGCAGTTTGCTTGCGAACAACCAGGAAAATGGAAATAAAGGATACGGCTACACCTACTACCAACCCGATCACAAGTCTCAAGGGCTGGAGATGAATTTGAAAATCGGAAAATCCAACGGCATCCCGCCAGAAGGTTCCCAGACCAAAAATGATGAACCTGGAGTATTGTACGCCTAGAAATACACCGATTAACCCTCCTGCGACGGCCAGGGTCAGCCCTTCCCAGAGCCGTAACTTTCGGATTTGTTTTGGAAGGTAGCCCAGTGCCAGAAGCTGTCCCGTTTCACTCCGCCTCTGCTCGGCGTTGAAGACAAACAATAATCCAGTCAGCAGGTTGGCAGCAACGATGATAAAGAAACTCAAGCCGATGAATAATTGTCCAAAATCCAACCCACCCTGGGTGGCAGCGATGGCAGTTTGGAGCACAGGTTCAAATTTCAGTCCTAATTTTTGTGGTGCCAATAGTTCTAGAAGTTTTTCATTTAACTCCTTATGGGTCAGCCCATTACCTGACATCCGCAAACCAGTGGTTCGGCCGAATTTATTGGCCCACATGTCCTGGGCAGCCAATAAAGAAACAAAAGCCTTGGGTGTGCCACGGTAAGTCTCCCAATAGTCCTCATCTCTGGTTTGAATTTTGTCCAGATCAATGGGAATACCCGGATTCCACTCCCCACAGGTCTCAGCATCGCCCAGACCTGGGAAATTGGGCATGAGGCTTCTGTCTGCAGCAAATCCAGAGATTGGAACAACTGCCTTGAGCAGGAATGAACGTGATTTCTCAATGAGCTTGTTTCCAGGGTTCTGAATATAATACTTGAGATGAACACTATCTCCTGGTACAGCACCCAATTCCCCGGCGGCCCAATCGTTAAGGACGATTTCCTGATCATTCAAATTCAATTCATTACCAGAGCTAATTCCAGTCACAAAGGAGTAAGGGACAGACTTGGATCCTGAAGTAATCTCATTCACAAAATAGCTGAGTACTTCCTGTGTCTGCATACTGGATTCCACCAGGCTTGAACGTACTGATTCATTGATAAATACGTTTGAGCTGATCACTTCATATTGCTGTGTATCAGGCACTTTCCTCAATTCTAACGCCAGGTCCTGGAGCTTCACCGTCTGAGTCAACGCTGAATTCAATTTCTCCAGAGAGGTCTCACTCCAGGATTTACAGATCAGAATATTCGCCAGATTCTGGGCTTCAATCTTGCCAGCAAGATACTCCTGCTTGATAAACAGATTGTTGGGCACAAATTGATTTGATAGGAGGCTGAACCGACCGAGTTGCTCATCACTGAGGATGGCACCAATTTCAATATATATACTGACGGTCCGATCATCTTTGGTGGCCACTGGAGTTTCCAGTGGGATCACCAGATTCTTCTCCACCTTCAGAATCATATCATCACCAATATCCAAACCCATGAGTTCTGCAACCCGCTGACTTACAGCTACATGGTTTGATTCCCTCAGGTCAGGAAAGTCCTCCGCTTTCAGGAATTTCTGAAACTGTTCATCAATCCCATAGACTTGAATGTGACTCAAACGATTCGTGCTGCTTTGCTGGAGTGTCCCTGATACATGCAGCAGGCTGCTGATGTCCGAGTCACTTAATTCAGCGATTTCCTCAGCCAAAGTGGCTCTAAAGAGATGATGGTCAGATTCCAGTGCATATTCAGTAGTTCCCAATCGCTTCATTGAGAGTTCAAGCAAACTGAACTTCACTGAATCACCTGAGATAAGTGCTCCAACAAGGACAGCCGTGGCAATGGCGGCACCAGCCAGGACCCCCAGATTGGTGCGCCAGTAGTATTTCAGACTATTTACCAGATAGCGAGAAAAGCGGAACATGCTAAATCCGCCCAAGACTGCCATTCACCAGTGAATATTTATCATCAATCTTTTTCACAAGATCTGATGAATGAGTCACAATAATGAAGGCCACCCCCTCCTCTTGATTCAGTTCCAGGAGCAATTCAGTCAAATTTTCGGCAGAGGCTTGATCCAGCGAGCCGGTTGGTTCGTCAGCCAGAATCAGTTCAGGTGAGTTGATCAAGGCTCTGACAACGGCCGCCCGCTGACACTCCCCCCCAGAACATTGGCCGGGTCGGTGATCCTGACGTTTTATCAGACCTACTCGATCCAGCAATTTTATGGCGCGCTGACGAAGTTCATCAGCATTGACTTTCTGGTGGAATGCCAATGTGGGCATGAGGGCATTCTCCAGTAAGGACATCTGGGGCAACAAAAAGTGTTGTTGGAATACAAACCCGATATCCTGATTTCGGTACTGGGCCATCTGTTCTGGGTTAAGTAGAGAGATATCATTTTCTTTGAATTGAATTGTACCAGCATCTACCCCAGTCAAAGCCCCAATGGTATTGAGCAAGGTGCTTTTGCCTGACCCTGAGGGTCCCACGATGGCGGCAATCCCCTGTGCAGTGAGTTCCATACATACATCAGAAAGCACTGAAACTGGCACCTCTGCCGAATAGGTTTTGCTCACATTTTCAAGTTTTAATAACATCTCTATACACCTTTACCATTCGTTTCGCCATCGCTTCGCTGTCAAAATATGATTCTACGGCCTGTCGTCCCTGCTGCCCCAACTTACGTAAGAGCTTCTCATTCTGGAGTAAACTGGCCAGGTTTTTAGCCAAAACTTGAGGCACATTATGCTCATAGCAGATGCCACCACCGGTTCTATCAATGATTTCCGGGAAGCCCCCCAGTCTGGGTTGAACGATGGGCACACCTGCAGCCAGGGCTTCAATCAGGAAGACACCAAAGGCTTCCTCCTTAAGCATTGGCACGCTTAGTACAGATATGGACTCCAGGAATTCAATTCTACTCTGACGATCAAAATGATCGATAAAGTCAACATCACCCAGCAAACCCTTTGCGGATAAATTTTGCTTCATTTTTGCGATAAAACGCTGATCATCACTCGTCTCTCCCCCTGTTAGACGCAGGCGTAAATCTGAGAACTGAGGATCGGTTTTTATCATCATAAAAGCTTCAATAAGAATGCCCAGACCCAAGGGCTCAGCCAGGCGTGACAGATACCCGATGGCGCGCGGCTGTACAGGTTCCGATGCGATACTGTAGCCTTCCAGATCGATACCAATGTGAACCGTTCTGAGCTTTTCGGGGGGAATGTCAAGACGTGCCTGGATTTTTGCTTTGTAATAATCGCTCACTGGCACAAAGACATCCACAAACCGTGAGTTTTCTTCAATCACTTCCCAGATTTTTTTGAGTGAAACCGCTTCCATATCTTCCAGCCAGATATCTTCATCTTCCATGGCACAGACCAGGGGTACATCAAGCCCTTCTTTCAGGCTTTCTGCCAGCCCCAACAGCAACGCATTGGCCAGATAAATCACATCCGGTTTCAGCTCATGTTTTATCCATTGAACCAGGTGCTCAACTTCGTGGGATTGGTTGCCAGCCTTACCCCGTAACATGGATAGGGTCATATCCTCCAGCCCGGCAGCCCGTGTGGAATCCGCTTTATGGGCGGCATATTTTAATAGGGGTTGGGAATCCAAAAGTTTTGAAATCCAATTGGGCATATTCCCCAGAACAGGGAATTTTTCTTTCAGATAGGTGCTGATGGCCCCAAAAAATATAGGGGTATCCTCCTGCAGATCCTCTTTGTCAAATGATAATGGCAGATAGAGCGGGACCATGGTGACATTGTGCCCCAGATCTCTCAGGGCACTTACCAGACCTCCATCACGGACACAGTTTTCGCAATAAAAACTACCCCCTGTCCCTGGAATGAGATGGATAATGTTCAACGGTTTACTTTCTGTATTCATAGGCTTCACTTTGATCCTTTGAAGGCATACAACACACCCGCCTGACTCCCGATCAGGAAGTAATTATCAACCACAGCAGGCGATGAGAGGACGGGACTCCCTACATTGTAGGACCAGACCTCACTCCCATCCGTGGCATTCAGGATATACACACCACCATCCTTTGAAGCGAACAGTAGCCGTTCCTCATGAATGACCGGAGAGCTGTCAATCTCGCCCCCTGATTCAAATGACCAGATTTTTCGTCCTGTATTTTTGTTCAAACAGTAGAGGTGTTTGTCCCGACTGCCAAAAAATAATTTGGATATTCCAATTGCAGGAGAAGATAGGATGGGTGAAGCACTCTCCCCCGATTGGAACTTCCAGAGAATCTCATGAGGGTCACCTTCCAGACAGAATAGTTGTCCCCCATAGGTCCCTACATAGATGCGGTTGGGTTCAATGGCAGGTGAGCCAGCCAGATAGATTTCCAGGTCAATGGAATCCAGGGCAGCACCGCTCCCGGGTGAAATGGTGTGTAGTATGGCATCACAGCCACCAAAAGCAATACGATTGGCATCCAGAGCTGGCGCGCCATTGATAAAATGGGAGGTCTGAAATGTCCATACTTGCTCACCAGTAGCCATATCTACACAGTGCAGAAAATTGTCGTAACTCCCAAAAATGAGGTGTTGATCAGGTCCAGCCACAGTATTGGCTGAGCCAATAATTTGACCACCCGTTTCATATTTCCAGACCAAGTCACCGGATTGGGCATCCAGCGCATACATCATTCCTTCAAGAGAGCCGATAAAAACTTTGTTATCGGCTACAAGCGGAGATGCTTCAAATGGATACTCATTTTCAAACATCCACAGCAGCTTGCCTGAATCCATATCCAGGGCATGGAGCCGACCATCTGTGGAGGAGATGAAGGCAGTATTGCCAGCTATCACCGGTGAAGATTTGATAGGTTCGCCAGTATTGTAGGACCATTCCTTTTCATAACCATCCTGAATGGGACTCAATGATTTTCCACTCAATTGAGCATCACTCCGGAAAATGGGCCACTGGTCTGAACCATGAGCAACACCCATGACCACAATCAACAAAATCACGCTGGTAAACATAGACTTAATAATTTTCAATCTACACATGACTGAGTCTCCGACCCCAAATCCGTAAATTTAAAACCACTGGAATTCAGTTGAGCTTTCATGGCTATAGCCCCTGTAGGACAGACACTTGCACACTCTTGAGCTGTCTCAGTCAAGCCATCTGCCAGCGTTTTATTGAAGGGTACACCAACCTCCACTTCAAAGCCTCGACCGATGAAAGTCAGGCCCAGATTTTCCCCTCGCGCTTTGGTAATTTTCACGCATAATCCGCACTTAATACATTTCCCTGGCTCATAAATGACATTGGGGTGGGTATAATTGCGAACGACTTCTGGTCTTTGTTCCGGTTTATATTTCTGATCATCAGCGTCATATTCATCAGCCAGAGCTCTGAGTTGACAGTACTCCGCAGAATGACATCCACACTGCATGCAGGCACCACTTAATTCAACCGCTTCATGATTGCTGATTGAAGTGGATAGGTCCTTGTACTCATGTTCACCCTGCGGTGCAGCAATACTGAGAAATGCTTCCAGCTCAGAAATACCCAGCTTGCCTAATTTTGATCGCACTCTTGCAGGTCTGGCAGTAACACTCCCATGGGATAAATAGTCATCAATTGAGTTGGCCATACTTTTACCATCAGCAACCGATCGTACAGTTGATTGTCTGGGATGGACGCAATCTCCACCGGCAAAGACACCTGGGAGATTGGTCTCAAAAGTCTTGGGATTAATCTTCAAGCCACGTTTTCCAGCCAGTAAACCAGTTAGCACCTGTTCATTTTCATCTAGTTTACCGACTGATACCACCACTGCATCATATGACTCAATAATTTCCTCCAGGGCTACATCCTCCCCCACGCGCTGATTGGGAATAAACGTTACTCCCATCCTGGTGATCAGCTCAATTTCGGAATCCAGCACGGCCCGTGGCAATTCAGATTCACTCATTGCATAGCGCAGCATCCCCCCGGGGGCTTCATGATCATCGATGATACTACAATCATGCCCCGCCAGTTGGCTGTAAAAGGCAGCAGCCAGTCCTGTGGGACCTGCACCTATGATAGCCACTCGCTTGCCCGTAGGAGCTTGTCTGGGTGGCTTATAGCTATCCTCATGTGACAGATCATCCAGAGCAACCGTGCGCTTGAGCATGCAGATATTGGCCGCTTGGTCAACAAGATTGCGACGACAGGCATTTTCACAGGGTGCAGAACAGATATATCCCAGCACAGCCGGCAATGCGATATCCTGCTTGATGGTTTTGATGGCTGCCGCCATATCATTGGTTTCGATCTGCCGCATCATGAGAGGAATCTGCAGATGGGCAGGACAGGCCAGCTCGCAGGGAGCTACGCATTCACCGACATGTTCACCAAAAAGCAACTCCACTGTAGTTTTTCGGAAATCAATCACTTCGGCGGTGCGGGTTTCTATCTCCATCCCCTCGGAGACCCGGGTAGAGCAGGCTGGGAGCATCTTGCCACCACATTGTACCGTGCAAATCATACAAGAAGTGGTATTGTGAAATTCTGGTAGATGACACATGGTGGGAATACTGATATCCAGGGATTGAGCCGCCTGGAGGATGGTGGTGCCAGGTTCAACTGCAAGTTTTTGCTTATCAATGCGCAGATTGATCATATGATCTCCACCGCATCATCCTGACACACCAGTCTGCAAGTATCACATTTGATACACAGATCCTGATCAATGGTATGAATGGCATAGGGAGTCAATGGGATGGCTGACACAGGGCATTCCTGAGAACATTTGGTACAGCCCGTACACTTGTCATTAATATCGTAGTGGATTAAGGCCAGACACTTCCCTGCTGGACATTTACCCTCAATATGAGCCAGGTATTCTTCTCGAAAGTATTTCAGGGTGGTAAGCACCGGATTGGGGGCTGTTTTTCCCAGACCGCAGATACTACCAATCTGCACTTTCCCCGCCAGGATCTCTAATTCATCAAGATCACCCAGGTCTCCATCACCGGCACAGATCTTTTCCAGGATTTCCAGCATCTTTTTGGCACCCACGCGACAGAAGGTGCATTTTCCACAGGACTGATCCTGGGTAAAGCTCAGAAAATAGCGAGCAATGTCCACCATACAGTCCTGATCATCTATGACCAGAAGACCGCCGGAACCCATCATGGCTCCCACTTTGGTCAGAGATTCATAATCAACAGGGGTATCT
>JAERTH010000114.1 GCA_016844955.1 Fidelibacterota bacterium
ACATAATTAATTCAAGGGCTTGACAGACCTTGCCTTCCCGATTATATTCAGCCCGCTTTTAAACATCGCGGGATGGAGCAGTCTGGTAGCTCGTTGGGCTCATAACCCAAAGGTCGTAGGTTCGAATCCTACTCCCGCTACAATGCAAAAAGCCTCGTCATCGACGGGGCTTTTTTTGTTGTATAGAGATTGGATTCAAATCCTAATGGTTCAATCCGAAGCCAGGTTGCCAGCAGCAAGCTTGCGCAAGAAGACGAAGCCTGAAGTCAATCCTACTCCCGCTACAAATATAAAGTCACCGATTGGTGGCCTCGTTTGTTGGCACAAGGATGAGCCCTCGCCCATGCCTCAATCCCAACATAACATGTCGCCCTACAACAGATTCAAAACCGCAAAAAAATGAGAGAAACTCCCCGCAACAACAAACACATGCCAGATGACATGGGCATAGGGTAGTTTTTCCCAGGCAAAGAACAGGGTTCCTAGGGTGTAAGCAATGCCTCCCAGGGCCAGCCAGATGAGACTGGGTGTAGGAACACTGTTGATTAAAGGTTTAATTGCCACAATCATCAACCAGCCCATGGCTAAATAAATCAACAGAGCGCCCCTTTTCACCGTATCCCTGCTTCTAAATCGAGTTACAATTCCAAAAATGGCTAGTGCCCAGACCACCCCAAACAGACTCCAGCCCCAGGGACCCCGCAGGCTCGTTAACAGAAAGGGCGTGTAACTTCCTGCTATCAATACAAATACGGCACTTTGATCAATGGTTTGCAGAACCCGTTTAACATGTTTGAGTTGCATGGCATGGTACACGGTTGATGCTAGATATAACAGAATAAGCGTTGCCCCGAAGATGCTAAAGCTCACGACATGCCAAGCATCACCTTTGGAAGCTGAAGCCAAAATCAGGATCACCAGAGCCACTATACTAAGGATAGTGCCCAGACCGTGTGTCACAGCATTCCAAAGCTCTTCCCTACCAGTAAAAAAACCTGCCTCATCTCTTATGCTCATTGGTGTATCCCCACTTTTATATGTCATCCTATGGCTTGATCTCTCCGCAAGGAGTAAATTCTAAAAGGTTAGCGGTAAGGGAGCACTTCCAAAGGCATAGAAACACCAATGCCCACTGCAGTAGAGAACAAGACAGCTATTTTATCAGATTCATCTTGATCAGTGATGTCTTCTCTCCAGCCTGCATATAAGCGAAGTAGATCCCTGACTCCAATACGTCGCCCCTGCCGGATTGTGGATTCCACTGAAGGGTATATCTACCCGGTTGTTGATAAGCTGATACCAGCTCTGTGATTTCACTCCCCCGAATGTCATAAATCTTTATGCTCACATGAGAAGCATCAGATAATTCATAATTAACCCGAGTAGACTGGTTAAATGGATTGGGATAATTTTGTAAAATTACGTTGGCTTGAGGAACCACAATTTCGTCAATATCTATTGATGTCCATCCATTCATCCTGTATAATGAATTCAATTCCACCGCATCCAGGGGACGATTGTAAATTCGTATATCATCAATGGTTCCTTCGTAATAGTCCTGAGCACCTGCGACCCTATTCACTCTAGCCCCAATAGTCAAAAAATGCGTTTCCAATTGAGGTGCTGCCACAAGCGCTTCCTGGTCTAGCAGTTCACCATCCAGGTACAGATTGAACTCCCCTTCAATGGATCTGGTAGCTGCCACAAAATGCCAGGATCCAGATTGAAAAACGAAATCTCCATTTAAGGTCACATCACTCCCTTGAGCGGTTTCATACCAGGACTCCACACTCCCCTGTTGAGTACCAGGTGTCAACGAATTCCACAGACCATATATCATATTGTCAGTATCGCCATAAGCTAGTAAACAATGATTCTGGCCAGCAGTTGATGCCTCAAACCATGCTGAAATCGTATAAGTATCCAGGCTCAATAGGGTGGTCGCCGGGGATCTCAAATAATCCCCAGTCCCTCCCAGATATAGAGCTGACTCCGTACCGCCGAAGCGATCTGAAACAAAAGTGGGATTGCCTTCAGATTCTAAATCAATATTATTCGGGCCTGCATCCTCGGTATTGCCTGTGAATGAGTAATGAGCCATCATACCGGCATTCATGGGGTAGGTTTCTATCGAAAGGATATAGGGTGTTTGATAGGTGGTGGACGTAGCTTCATCACTGAGGATCAAATAGTATGGGTTACCTGTTTGAATTGGAAAAACAACATCATCTCGCAAATGAGCGATCTCATAATTTGTTATATATAGGATTTCTTCACTATTGGCAGCAGTTGCAGTCAGCTCCCAGCGCGTGGGGGTCGATTGAACATCCAGTTCTACCCTGGCAAATCCATCCGTATCAGCAATAAATTTGTAAACATCAGTGTCCATACTGTCCATGTCTGATTGATAAGTTATAAAACCCAGGTAGTCAGTACCATCGGGATCTATTTCGTATGCGAACTCATGCGCTCCCGGCTCATCCATGCCCCTGATGAGTGTCCGATAGTCAGAGCCCTCTGAAGTATGCAGTACAGCAGTCAACAGCGTATCTGTAATACCTTCGGGTTCAGGTTGATCACCCAGATAGAGCCATTGTCTTGCCAGGTCCACGACATAGTCACCAGAACCTGATGCATTAGAAGTTATCCAGGTGTAGGGAATGTTTAAAGGAAGTGGCATTTCTGGATTGTAAGTGGTGGAATCACAAATACCCGGGATTATATCCTCTTCATCACCATCGCAATTGACATCATAGTTGTGAAAGGAGCTATAATTGTCAATTTCCGCTTCGCTTCCGCCAAAGAGATAGACACCGGGGTAGTCTGAAAAAAGGCTGTTAAATTCGTACCGTAAATCTCGGACCGCTTCACTGGACAGATTGGGAACACTTTCTCTAAACTGGTCTTCGGCCAGCATAACCTCTCCCATATTGCTCCCCAGATGCGGTGTCCCGATGGTCACGGCCCTGGCTACTTGATGACCAGCAAGACTGTCCTCTTCCTCAACCCACCAGATATGTGCCGAAGCACTGGTTCCGTCCCATGTACGCTGCAAATATTCTCGGATTGCCAGTCCACCCATGGAATGCCCCACCAGGACCACCTTATCCTTCCCGGTAAAACTGAGAATATGCGCGATGGCCACTCTGAGACCATACCCCTGCTTAAAAATCCCAGCCTGATTGCTATAGTCAAAGAGATCATTGAAGGTACCTGCCGCCCCGCGAATACGTTCTTCCATGAAGTTGACTGCAAAGATACTGGCGGATTCATCAACCCATCCATCCAGCATATCATCATTTTCAGCAGCGTAGGTTCGTCTGCCAACGTTGATCTCATTACTTCCAAAGGTCCAATCCTCCCAGGCAACATCGGTCCAATATTGTGAGACATCAGTATCGTTGTCCGCGTTAAGGACCACATCAAATACGTAGATCGCCTCAACGTCTGGAAAGTGGTTATCATTTAAATATTGCATGGTCTCCACAAATGAAGCATCACTCCCGGCCAGGCCATGAACAAAGAGAATTGGATAGGGTGTTTCAGCCCCTATGGAACAGGTAGTCACACCAAGGATAAATGTTATTATGAGTTTAACGCGATCAATCATGATGTGCTCCCCCTGGAGATGTTCAGATCGTTGATATTAAATTGCTTATTCGATACTTAGCATGATTTAGCGCTTTATACAAGCCATTAACTGTGTTTCATCGAAGTTTAATAAAAAGGTAGAACCGATTGTCTATGCACCAATAACCTGCTCAACTACCCTCCTCAATCCAGCTACCTGATCCCTGGCCTTAGTACGACCATATGCCAGACCGCCCAGCGCCAACGCAATGAGGATGACTGATAAACCAGACCCCACCCAGGCCAGTGAGGACAACATACCCAACTGGATTTGAGCTATCATCAAAATAAAAGCAGCAATAAATGCCACAGCCCCCAGAAAAATGAAGAACATGGCCAGGGTAAAGGTTGCAGCATTGGGACCCACCACTTCATATATCATGGATTCCCCACCCTGCATTTCGATTCTCAAATTTAATTCAGGCGACCACCACTTCGCCCGATCCTCCAGTATTTTTAAGGAGACCAGGTCAATGGCAACTGTGATAGTGCAGGGACAATCAATAGATTCTGACTGCTCTTTAAATTTGCTCAATAAAGCTTCAGTTGAATCTGTATTCCCAAATTTTCTGCGAATGTTGATACCCATTTGCCACCCGTTTCTTTTTAATTTTAATTGATGACTGAATCTATCATTAATTTCAGCAAAATCAAGTAATTGAAAATCATGTCTCCCTCATTAACGATGTTGCCAATACCGGTCAGCACCCTATATTTCACTCCGATTCACCTGGACTTTAAACATGATATATGAGGGACTCACCACATGAAGACCATTGGAAGACGCGATTTTGTCAGAATAAGTGCCTTGGGAAGTATGGGACTCGTCATGGGCTGCAGTGGTGGTAGAAACTTCGATGTTATCATCCGGAATGGCTTGTTGCTGGATGGGTCTGGTAGTCTTGGGGTTTCAAGTGACCTGGGTATTAGAAATGGAAAAATAGCCGCCATGGGCGATCTTAGCCGTGCCAGTTCTCTCAGGAATGTTAATGCCAGCAATAAAGTGGTGTGCCCTGGTTTTATTGATATCCACTCCCACACTGATACTGAGCTTTTGGTCAATGGAAATGCCGAGAGCAAAATTCATCAAGGTGTTACCACCGAGGTCAGCGGAAACTGTGGGTCATCCCCCTTCCCCTTCAGTTCAGATCGTGCCAGAGAATATCATACCGACCTGAATGAAGAATACAACCTGGAGACATCCTGGGAAGATCTTGATGGATTTTTTACCACTCTGGAAGCAAGCAAATTTTCAATAAATTACGCCACCCTCACCGGGCAAGGAAACCTGAGAGCAAAGGTTGTGGGTCGTAATGATATTCCAGCCACAACAGATCAAATGAGAGCCATGCAGGCACTCCTTGTCAAAAGCGTAGAGCAGGGTAGCTTTGGTTTATCAACTGGACTTGAATACGCTCCAGGCAGTTATGCTGATACAGAGGAACTGATTGCGCTCACAAGTGTACTCAAACCCTTTGATGCTATGTATGCCACCCATATGCGTAATGAAGATGACTCCGTTGAAGAAGCCATCGAAGAAGCCCTGCGAATTGGTCGCGAGGCAGGAGTCTTTACCCAAATTTCTCATCTTAAAGCCTGCAACAAAAACAACTGGCATAAAGTGGATCACATGCTGGAAATGATCCAAAGAGCCCGGGCAAATCAGCCCGTACTGGCAGATCGTTATCCCTATGATGCGTGGGGCACCGGTCTATCAGCTTTCCTACCCCTGTGGGCCCGCCAGGGTGAAACCGATGAGGTCCTGGCAAGACTACAGGATAATGAGACACTTAGAAAAATTGAAGCATACTCAAATAGCCGTGCTGAGCGAATTGGTGGATGGGACCGGGTAATGATCAGCTCCTGCTCAAATGATTCGGACAAAAACTGTGAAGGTTTGTCAGTCCTGGATGGTGCTAGAGAGCGCAATATGGAACCCTTCGCTTTTGCACGAGAACTCCTCATGAACTCCCGCAATCAAGTTAGTGTCGTTGGATTTGCCATGGATGAAGCCAATCTGCATAAGGTTTTGGCAGCAGATTTTGTCATGATTGGTTCGGATGGCAATGCATCTGCTCCCTATGGAGCATTGGCCACTGGGAAACCTCATCCTCGTTACTATGGAACTTTTCCCAGGGTATTGGGCAAATATTCACGTGATGAACAGGTGCTTTCACTGGCCTCAAGCATCCAGAAAATGACTTCCCTGCCAGCTCAAGCTCTGGGTTTAAACAATCGTGGCAGCTTTAAAGTCGGAAATCAGGCCGATGTTGTCGTGTTTGATCCACAAACTGTTATTGATAAAGCTACCTTTGCCGATCCGCATCAATTCCCAGTGGGCATTGACTATGTTTTAGTGAATGGAGTTGTAACCATTGAAAATGGTACACATACAGGAGCACGAGCAGGTCAGATCATTCGCAAGCAGGTGTAAATCGAAGTGGGACGGCTCTCAGATATTTCTTTAGGGAGTGCCAGCACTTAAGTTTTCACTGACACAGGTTCCACTATCTATGGATTGAAATGAAACTGCTGAATGCGCAGGAGCCTGGGAATACAGGGTGAAATCTTTGCTACTGGTTCTTGATTGTGTCACCATTCCCAATCCAAACCCCAGAATTATAAGTGCCGCAGCCTTAAGATACACTGGCAGCTCCCCTTGCTTGCTTGAGGGATAGGAGATCTCTGGGGTTTCAACTGATAAATTCAATGACTCAATGGACGCCAGATCAGCCTTTATCTCTGAGAATTGGGCACTGCACTGGGAACAACCTAAAAGATGCTGTTCCACTTCCGTAATCAGGTCAGCATCCAGAGTTCCCAGCACATGCTGCAACAGGGTATCCTCAGCACAATGTTTCAACTGCTTATCCATTTATATAAGTCCTTTATTTTTCATGTGATGCCTGACATGTTTCACGCCATAGAACAATCTTGACTTCACAGTTCCCAATGGTATCTCCAAAATCTCAGAGATGTCTTGCAATGATCGTTCACCGTAAAATCTCAACACAATAACCTCTCGTTGAGCTGTCTCAAGAGCTTGAATGACATTGAACAGTCGCCGCTCTCCATCATCCTTGATCAATTGGGCCAAAGGGAGTGGGGCTTGATCTGGCAGATCAGATTTTTCCAGACCTGTCCAACCAGCATTCCGCTTTTTCTCCTTTAAAGCCGCATGGTAGGTAACAGTGGTCAACCAACCCCTTAAAGTGCCGGCTTGATGTTTTGGGGGTCTGCGAAACAGCTCCAGCATGACCTCCTGGACAACATCCTGTGCCAGATCAGGCG
Source organism: Fidelibacterota bacterium (assembly GCA_016844955.1). Taxonomy (GTDB): domain Bacteria; phylum Fidelibacterota; class UBA8477; order UBA8477; family JABMPR01; genus JABMPR01. The sequence continues at coordinate 6,922 of JAERTH010000114.1, forward strand.
AACCCGTCAGCATGGCAGCCAGACGGGTAAGCGAATCAGCATGATTGCCAATCACTTTTTTCCAGGCTGCGCGATCACCACCTCGGGCCAGGTTATAGTCTTGCCAGTCGTTCAATCCTGCAGATACCTCTCCTGCTTACACCAGTCCTGAATTCTGGGAATTGTTGAAAAATCCGCCCAGACGGCCCCAAAAAAATCACGACTTTTGGGTGATAGAAGTTCCAGACAATAGTCATGGTACCAGTCAAACAATTCAAGCGAGTATTTGGCATGCGATTGGTCCAGCTCTTTGGCCAGAGTAATAGTTCCACCGGCATAATTCCCCATGAGCCACAAGCCTGCATTACTTTTAGTTCCATATCTGAGTTTCCAGCTTTCCATACCGCTGGTTCGAAAATCATGGGTCCAGATTTCAGCCACCCTGAGAACCTGCTCTTTATATTGTGCAACTGAAGGGGTGACCAGGGTCGCCAATCCCAGATCGTGCCCCATCTCGAAGTGACCTGCTATTCCGGCTGTTTTGTATAGTGTGTGTGAGAAATAGACCGGAATCTTTTCATCTCTACCGGCTTCGATAATTTTATTAATGAGTACATCATCCCAGGGTCCAGATGTAGATTTTTTTAATTCAACCAGGGCAGCGTTGGTTATGAATCTTGGCACTCCCTCCCCGATAACATGGTCAGGATACCAGCTTGTATTCAGCAAAGATCGATTCACTATGCGCACGTCAGGACGAAGATTCAGGACACGTTGCAGAATCCATCCGGGATAAGTATCATTGTCCCCATTGGTGATCAGAATGGCATTCTCCTCCAGACTGGATAACAGATTATAATTGTAATCCATGACCGTTTCGGCAATCCCTCCCCCCTGTAAAAGATGGTTCAGGGCATCATCCATTTTCGTAATCTGATTCCTCGCCAGGTATTCAATCACCAGGTTAAACCAGGGATCCATATAGTTTGGATCCAACTCCGCAGCACGGATGGTCAACGCCATGTCACTCTCAGATGAGGGGGATTTCTGCTCCCGCATCCCTGCCAGATAAAGCAGTGTTGGATTGGCAGGGTAGGTTTTGACCCCATCCATAAGCAGCATTTTGTAGTTCTCGTGCTTGGCATAACGTGCTGCATACATCCAATTGGCATAGGCAAATTCTGAAGGAAAGGAATTATAGTAGGCTTGCCATTCCTCAGCCATGCGGTTGTAGACCGAATCTGAATAAACAGCCACACGTTTGCTAACAACCTCTTGTGGTCGCTGGACTTCATTAAGCGTGGCAGAATTGTCACCACAGGAAAACAGCACCAAAACAGATATTAAAAAGAGGAATTTATTCATAATGATCTCCTTGCTTGCTTTGATGAAATAAAATATGCATCCATACCCTATTAGGCCATCTACCGTACAAAAGGTTCACATATTTTTTAATTATTTTTTATCTGTGCTCCCCACCATAACGATTTGAGGAGCAAGAATGATCAGCTACGAATAAGCTCACCGGTTGAATTTTCTGATGGTTTATTTAAAGGACAGCGGCCTCCAGAAGCTGAAAGGTCCCCTGATCTGCATCCATTTCAGCTTCGATCCCAACTGGAACCGTAAATTTATTTGAGATATGACCGATCATAGCCCCCTGATAAGCTGGAATACCCAATGGTTTGATATGATCCTCCAGAACCTCTTCCAATGTAAAGGAGCTATACCCGCTATCAGCATCACAATCAGTACACTTCCCAAAAATGAAACCTGAAATCTGATCCAACACACCTGCCAGCTTTAACTGAGTCATCATGCGGTCAATACGGTACACGCCTTCACCAACATCCTCAATAAAAAGAATGTGCCCTCGCCAATCCGGTAAAAACTGGGAGCCCATGAGTGCTGTTAGAACGGTCAAATTCCCACCAACCAGGGGGCCTTTCACCTTCCCAGGGGTAATGGTCTGGATTCTATCTTTGACCTGAGTCAGATTGTCACCGATTTCTTTGGGATTTTCATAATTAATGGCTTCCCCCTCAAACAGAAGTCGCTTCACGTAGTCCACAGTAAACTCATTATAACCAGAACGCCCTGAAGGTCCATGAAAGGTGACCAATCCGGATCTGGCATAAATAGCCAACAACAGGGCGGTGACATCACTAAAGCCCATGATAATTTTAGGATGCTTCCGGATCAATTCATAATCCAGCAGTGGCAATATTCTGGCACAACCCCATCCACCGATAAATGTGAGGACAGCGTCGATATTGGGGTCTGCAAACATTTTATTTATGGCTTCAGCACGGTCTTCATCGCGACCTGCAAGATAGCCCCAGCGATCCATGGCGTGAGCATCCACACTCAATTTTAGATCAAGCGCATTCAATGTTTCCTCAATAATCCGCAATTTATCCCTACTCCGGGTTATCCCAGCAGGACTCACCAGCCCGATGGTATCTCCTGCCTTGAGTCTCGCCGGTTTCAAGATGGTTTTTGGAGTAGAGGCTAGGCCAATTGATGGTTTCAGTGCAGTGATCCCAAGGGCACTTAAGCCTAGCATTTGTAATATTTCTCGACGATTTACTCTCATAGATAAAGATTCCTTTTACTAATATCAGACGTGTTATTTGAGACTCAACAATACACACACAATTCTATCCGATCGGCTTGAGGACAAAGTTAAATATTAGTATTGTGCTTTCAACCTCAATCCTTAATTCTGAACCCCACTTTCACTATTCACACACACGCAAAGTCATTCTTCAAAATGAATTCTGAGGGATATAATATTGTTTACTTTTGATTTTCACTTTGCATATTCCATGGTTGTGTCAGAAAGTCCATTGAGGACGAGGATGCTTTTTACAGATGTATGTTAAAAAAGCCTGACGGTATTAAAACCACTAGAAGTGGTAGTTTAAGAAAGAGGTAAAAATGACTGATCAATTAGTCAACGGCGTGGTCAAATGGTTTAATGATGCAAAGGGCTACGGCTTTATTCAGCAGGAAGATGGTCCAGACGTGTTTGTTCACTATAGGGCAATCAATTCAGAGGGTCGTCGTTCACTCCAGGAAGGACAGAACGTCACGTTTAATGTCACTCAGGGCGAAAAAGGTCCACAGGCTGAGAACGTTACTGCTGTTTAATTCTTTTTAAGAATTTTCTTAAACGCCGGGCTCGCAGGAGTACCGGCGTTTTTAATATATAGACTTTTTACTTGCTTGGGCTGTTGAAAGAGGGGGTGTCCCTTTGGATGTAGCTTGCATAACATGCATTCTCAAAATACTTATAGCCCTGATTCTCTAATCCGGTGCCAAACAACTGGCTATGGATGAATCCATTTAGGGCGACTTGCTCAGTATGGAAAATTTTTCGCAGGGGATTTTTCTTCAAAATGACCAGTACTTGATTATCACTGCTTCTATAGTGAATGAGCTCCTCACCTTCTGATTTCTCAAATTCAAAAGTTTCACTCAGCTCACGGAGCATCATTTTACTACGATACCAGGTACCTCCTGTGGCACTGACAAATGATTTCCCCTCGTATAAAGCCACACTGTCATTGTATGCAAAGACCGAGAGATGATTCAGTGGTTCCTGTTGAAGCCAGGTAGCCAGCTTCTCCCCTATGGCTGACTCATAGCCATAATTGCTGTCGATAAAAACAATTCGATTGACCCAGGCTGGGATAGAATCAACTGATTCGATAAAGCCATTGATGAGACTACCACCTCCGCTATGACTACTCAGGGTGATCTCATCTATTGTATACGGAATCAGTGACCTGAGCGTATCCATGAGCGTATGAATGCTTTTATATCTATCGCTTCTGGTTTTTTTCCAATGGGGCCAGCTTAGATCCGGGGCTTCCAGATAAGCAACTGCCAAGTGCTGGTCATAGTGGTCTCTCAGCCATCGGGTCTGGGCATCAATATGTTGGATGCCAAAATGCCAATCATCACTTTCCGTGGTCTGCTTACCCATGGTCCACTCGATACTATTCCCATTAGGAAGAAAAAAGATGACCAGATTCTTGATGTGCCGGGATTGGGGTGTGTAATTCAACACCACACGAATGCTATCCAGAATAAAATGTTCAGAATAAACGGGCCTGTCATCCACTACTGTAGCTGCTTCTGATGTAGTCGTAGTCAGGGATACGGGCGCACAGCTATATCCCACGAGCCCAATAGCAGTGGTAATTATCAATAGTATGAAACGGAGGACTATTATTCTAAGGTTGTTTTTTATGATAAAGCCAATATTAGCGTCAAGGTTCATAGCCGGTATCTACCAATAATTTCTTGTTAATTTTAGCTTCATTGGCCAGGACGTCACACCGTTCATTCTCCCTGTTTCCAGCGTGCCCTTTGACCCAGCTAAATTCAACATCATGATCTTTCAGGATTGCCAGAAGTTGCTGCCAGAGATCGACATTTTCCGGTCTTTTACCATCAGACTTTTTCCACCCACGCTTCATCCAACCGTAGACCCAGCGTTTGGAGATTGAATCTACCACGTATTTCGAATCAGTGTGAAGGATAACTTTGGAAGGTTCATTGAGGGCTTTCAATGCAACAATTACCGCCATCATTTCCATACGGTTATTGGTCGTTAGTTTGTAGCCAGCAGACAATTCTTTGCGAAAATTACCCTTCTGCAACACTACCCCATATCCACCCACACCAGGATTGGGGGAAGCACCTCCATCCGTGTGGATGATGATTTTACCAGAGGCATCCATACCAGGTATAAGGACAGGTTTTTCAGGTTGTTCAGGTTGT
>JAERTH010000115.1 GCA_016844955.1 Fidelibacterota bacterium
CACGGACGATGACATTCGTTATGATGTCATGGCCAACGTTTTGGCTCTCTTTGGTGAAAAAGCTGCACCTCTCGTGAAGTATGAGGGTGGAAGCCGTTACGCCCAGGCCGCCAATGCTGGTGATGTCATGGTTTATGGTTCTGCCACTGATGGTGACGGTGAAGTCGTGAGCATGGGTGTGGATTATACCCTTGATGATGGTGATACCTGGATGTCTGTCGATTTCGTCGACGGTATGGCCAGTATACCTGCCTTATCAGTAGGCGATGACTGTTATTTCATGGTCACTGCAACTGATAATGATGATCTCACTGGTTATTCAGATCTGTACAATGTATGGAAAATCGATTTTACACCTGCTGGAAATGTCCTTTATGTAGGTGATGACTATTATACATGGTACTATGAAGCCAATTATGATTCAGTAAACTATGTCCGCACCATGGAAGCTGCACCAGATAATATTACACTGGATTATTATGATCTGGATGAACTGTATCTCATGGATACATATTCAATTCTTGCTCAGTATGATGCTGTTATCTGGAATGCTTATGCTGACTGGGATCCAGCCTATATGCCAATGTACACATTCGACAATCCTCTGAGTGAGTATGTGATGGATGGTGGCAAATTGCTCTATAGCTCTGAAGAAATGATCGGAACATGGTTTGATTGGCCAACATATCAGGACTTTGCTCCTGGTCACTTCATGTATGACGTTCTTGAAGTTAACTGGGCAGCCAATGACTTTGGTCTGGACTCATTGATTTCAGATCCAAATGGTGAGTATACTGCTGAAATGGGTAATTTCAACCTGAACTCAGGTGACTTCGCCTTTGGCAACATGAATGATCTTTGTGATCCTATCGGCTTCTGGCCTGGAACTGCTGAATATCAGCCACCTTTCCAGAGCTACGAAGGTGAAATTGGTTGGGGAGTAAATCCAAACTCTGCACGCACATGGAATACCGTATTCCTGGCATTCTCAATGATGCAGATTCCAGATGATCTCTATGCAACATTCATGGGCACTTGGTTGGGTACAGTAGCTATTGATGAAACATCATCAACACTGCCTACAGAGTTCGCTTTAGCTAATAACTATCCGAACCCCTTTAACCCAAGCACCACTATCGCTTTTGATGTTCCATCATCAAACGAAGTGCTGATCTCTGTCTATAACGTATTAGGTCAGAAAGTTATCGACCTTGTAAACAGTGAATATTCCGCTGGTACTTATAATGTTACATGGAATGGTCTGAATGCTGCAGGTACACCTGTATCATCCGGCGTCTATGTCTACAGAATGACTTCTGGAAACTTCACCGCTTCAAGTAAGATGCTCTTCCTGAAATAAAACGTCAGGTATAGATGTATTGAAAAGAGGCTGCCTTCTGGCAGCCTCTTTTTTTTATCGGAAACCACCCACAGTTAGTTATTTTGCTCAATGCCCGAATTGAACCTCAAGTCTATTTGTCCCCACCTATCAAAACTGAAATTACACCAGCAGAAACCTGGTCTTACCCACTGGCTTGTGGGATTATTTATACTTACTGGTAGCGTATATGCCGGTATAACTGGAACCATATCCGGGGAAATTCGCAATCAAACCACTGGAGCCGCACTTGAAGGTGTTCAGGTTGTTCCTATCAATACAAGTAAGGGTGCGATTTCTAATGACAGGGGCGAGTTTATCATCTCAAACCTTTCCCCTGGAAGCTATGATCTTCAATTCCAATTGATTGGCTATGATTTACACTTACAGAAAAATGTATCTGTGCTGGTTGACATTCAGACACGCCTCCATATCGATCTAAACCCCGCCATCATCGAAGGTGAGCAGGTAATTGTTGAATCAGCACCTCTGGGTGCAATTAAGAACCTGACCTCAACCACCCGGTTTATTTCCACCGACCAGTTAGATGAACTCCCCGTGCAGAACTACCAGGAGTTGGTAGAATTACAACCTGGTGTAGCTGCAGGCCACATCCGAGGGGGCCGGAAATCAGAAGTCCTCTATCTGGTGGACGGTATTCCCATTCAGGAAGTCATCGAGGGCCAGATTGGCTCTGAGTTGCCCAATACAGCCATCATTGATATCTCCGTTCAAACCGGTGGGTTTAATGCGGAGTATGGCGATGCCATGTCCGGAGTGGTGAATATCCTGACCAAGGAAGGGCAGGAGGAAACCTTTACCAAAGCTCAACTAAATATTCAAGATAACGGGAACTCATACGATCCTTTCATCTCCCAGTTGGATGGACGAGAGTACAAAGTTGATCTGGCTATCGGTGGACCACTTCCTTATTCAAAGTTTTCTTATTTTTTATCGGGTGACTATAGTGTGCCGGTTACACGGACCCTCCAGGAGCATTTTGGGGTAAGGCGTATAATCCAGTCAGATCCCAATCAGGGCTATGCCACCAATCTGGCGGGAAAACTCTCTGGGTTTATGCTCTCCAATACCCTCAAAATTTCCCTGCAATCAATTTTTTCCAGTCAGAACTGGACTGAGTATGATCATGTCTGGAAATACAATTTGGGAGCCTTACCTCCCAGAGAGAAGCGCAGTGTCCGATCCAGTATTAGCTTGAGCCACACCTTGACATCCCAGACGTTCTATGAGTTTAATGTTAGCTATTTCAGTGTGCTCAAATCAATCATTGGCTCACCCTACGCCATCGCATCTATCCCTGAAGTTTCAGATTCAGGCTTTGTCCTTTCCGGTGATTTTCCCTGGTGGATGGATCATCAGGAAGTTCATTTGTTTAGCAGTGGGGCGGTTACCAGTCAACTGAATACCTCCTGGCAATTCAAACTGGGCTATAACTTCACCCAGTATCAGCTCTACAAAAAGAATGTGATGCGGCGAGATATCGGAACCTGGAATGGTGGTTTCCCCATTTATCTCATGTATGACAGTGAATATGACTATGATCCTCGCAAAGCCGCAGTATACGCCCAGAGTCGTTACGAAAAAGACAACCTGGTATTGAACACTGGAATCCGGTTCGATGTCTTCGATCCACGGGCCACTCGACCAGCCATCGAGGTTGCTCAGACAGATATAGATACTGAATGGGTGGTTGATACTGTCGGCGTAGTAGCTGCCAGTGTGAAAAATAAAATCAGCCCCCGCATCGGGTTTGCCTGGATAAATGACGATGGCAGTAAATTTCATGTGAATTATGGTTATTTCTTCCAGATGCCTGCCTTTGAATATTTATACGCCAATCCAAATCTGAATATTGCCAATGGATTTGCAGCCATTGGTGATGCTGACCTTGAGCCCTCTTTCACCCGGGCCTGGGAATTTGGATATCTTCAGCCCATTGCCAGCTCCTGGCTGCTGGATGTCACCATCTTTAACAAGGATGTAATCAATCTGATTGACTCCAATACCTTATTGGTTAGTGATTCAGACTATCTGGAAACGGGGTTTACCCAATACGTAAATATGGGAGCCTCATTCATCAGGGGTGCGGAATTCTTTCTGTCTGGTAACCTGGGCACCCGGGTTTCCACAGATGTAGCCTATACCATTATGCAGGCCAAGGGGACCTCCTCTCACAGCCTGGATGCACTCCTCTCGGACACCGAACTATACCCACGGGGTCAAACCTTATATCCTCTGAGTTGGGATCAGCGACATACTCTGGTGACCAATCTCGAAGTGAAAATTGCCCCGGTCTGGTCATTCCATGTTCTCTACCGATACAATTCAGCCCTACCATACACTCGAGATATCGGTGCCTACACCCAACCCAATAATGAACGAATGGATGCTACCAGTGATCTGAATCTGCGTCTTAACGCAGAGTGGGAAGTCTTCCATGGGCATGCACTCACAGGTTTTGCTGAAGTGACCAACTTCTTGGATACCCAGAACAATTTGTGGGCAGATTCACGCGGTCTGGTGGGTGGTACATTGGCGGACCCCGGTGCCTGGAATCTGGGTCGTCGATTTAGAATTGGAATGGGGCTGAAATTATGATCAGAATACATGCGGCTCTACTCATAGTCATGACATTGAGTTTTACGACCTGCTGGGATCGTCAGGAACTAGATGTCAATTCAGCCGAAATGCCCAGCTATGAGCTGTTTGGAAAGATTAGCTATGTTGGTGAAGAGCAGGGGGTGGCAGATCTTATTCTGGATCTTACCCAGCTTGAAGTTTACCAGGGGGACTATCAGGAACCCGTGAGTATCACTACGGATTCAATAGGACATTATAGTTTTCCAGGTTTGTATCGGGGTCGCTACCTGCTGGAGATTACTCAAAATGGCCTCAGGCTTTTTAATAAGCATGTGGGAATGATCAATTTTGATAACCGTGAATACGATGTTGAGATAAACCGAGCCATTCAACTCCTGGACAAGCGGATTGATTTTGGTGATGATGAGCAAGCAGTTGGGTTGGTTTCCGTAGGGGAGGAGCCAATGGTGCTCACCCGCAGTGGTGGCAAAGAACAGCTCAGAACCATAGCATCCAATGCTGGGATATTCCCAGAGGTGGGCTCAGATTGGCGTCACAATGGCTTGGCCGAGATAGATGCCGGGGAGCTGGGCTCGATTCGGCGTCAGATTGACACGACCTGGGTTGATGGAAATATTCAGGTCAGCTCAATTCAATACTATCTTTCCACATTTAACACTACCCCCGTATCAGTCGAAGCAGGTGAGTCACCTGTTTCTGGAGATCAGCTTACCCATGACTTCAGCCGCACAGGATTCTGGGTGATGCGGAGTAATTTTGTGGGTCAGAAATCCCTTTATCATCTTAATCAAAGTGGAGCAACCATTGAGCGTATTCCTTTGGCGTTGGGGCATCATGGTGTATTCAGCTTTATCGACGTTGATACGGCATTCGTTTGCGTAGATACTTCATCCGCATCGATCTGGGTCAGCACATCAACTGACTCTTTGTACGGAGCATTCCAATACATGTTGTATGATGAATATGGGTTCCAGGTAACCACAACAATTAACCCTCCCCGCTTTATTTCAGAGGCCGGGAATCGAGGGTTGTTGGTCGCTACAGATACGGGCGTATGGTCAGCCGAGATTTTGAGTTACTGATTGACTGCAGTTCTCAAGTGCATCCTTACCTCTATATACCAATTAGCCTTCTTTTTTAACCTTCAGGCAATATCTGATTCTTTTCGAGAGTGATTCAATTAGTTTACTCGCTCAAAGGAGATTCGTATGTCTATTTATGCGGCAATAGGATATGCCATTGGTATAATAAGTTTTGCAATGATCCTGCGAAGATTCCGTTCTCGGATGATTAAGCGACATATCAAAAAAGCTAGAAATGATCGATCACAATCTGTAAGGGGAAATCAACATGATTAATACCATCTGGATCGTCTTAATGGGTGGAGGAATACTGGTTGCCGGATTCCAATGTCTGGGTCTGGACTATAGTGCAGCGACAGGTTTGGTAATGAACCCAAGCTTTGTACCACTCACTGATCTAACTAAGGCACTTTTTGATTCAGCCAAAGCTTCGGTAAATCTGGCCATGGGACTGATTGGAATTATGGCGTTGTGGCTGGGCCTCATGCGCATAGCCGAAGAATCCGGGCTGGTAAAATTATTTGCCAGAGCAGTCCGACCGGTCATGGTCAGGCTTTTCCCCGATGTTCCTCCAGACCATCCCGCCATGGGGGCAATGGTAATGAATATTGCAGCCAATATGCTGGGGCTGGGAAATGCAGCCACTCCCCTCGGTTTAAAAGCCATGCAGGAATTGCAAACATTAAATAAAGTTAAGGATACAGCTACCAATGCCATGGCAACATTCATGGCTTTGAATACCTCATCAGTGACTTTTATTCCTGCGACTGTAATTGGAATTAGAGCCGCTGCCAACGCTTCCAATCCTGCTGAAATTATTGGGCCGGTAATCCTGGCAACCGGAGTCTCAACAACGGTGGCCATTATCACCATAAAAATACTTCAGAAACTTCCCAAATATCGTATGCCGGTTGTAGAAGGGGAGGAGGTCTGATATGTTCGCAGGAATTATTAATGGTGTCTCTGCCGTCGCTATCCCTGTTCTGATCCTGGCTATTGTAGGTCATGGCTGGTACAAAAAAATTAAAGTTTACGAGGTCTTCACCGAAGGCGCTAAAGAGGGATTCAATGTTGCCGTCCGAATCATCCCTTTTCTGGTAGCCATTCTGGTCGCAATTGGTGCGTTTCGTGCCTCTGGTGCCCTTGATTTATTAACCGGACTATTGGCCCCGCTCACATCCTGGATTGGTATGCCGGGTGAGGTTATCCCAATGGCATTGATGCGACCTTTAAGTGGTAGTGGTGCCATGGGAATTGTCTCTGAGCTCATCAATACCTACGGACCGGATTCCATTCCGGCGCGTATGGCTGCTATTATGGAGGGTTCGACTGAAACTACCTTCTACATTTTGGCTGTCTATTTTGGATCCGTGGGTGTTAAAAAAACGAGACATGCTCTGCCTGCAGCCCTTACTGCTGACCTGGCGGGGATTATTGCAGCTGTGGTTGTAACTCAGATGGTGTTTGGCTGATATTTGGCCGTTTATATAAATACGACAAGAGTATAACAGAACCCTTTGCGATTGCCAGATAAGTTGGAAAATATAAATTCTTCGGATATCCTGGAAAATACAGGATTGTTCATGGAAATGTTTATAGCGAGGTATAAATGAAGAACCAGGCAAAGTACCATCCTCTAACCGCACTGCTTGTTTTAACATGCAGTATTTTAATTGTTATGACTTTCTCTGGATGTGATGATCCAGAGGGCACGTCTGGTTTAGACGCTCCCTCCGATATTATGGTCACCGTCGTTAATGACCATACTGTTATGCTGACCTGGGAGGACAACTCTGATGATGAAGATGGTTTTAAGATTGCCAGAAAAACCGCATCCCGGGATGAATGGGAAATATTTGCATCTGTAGGTCCTGATACAACCAGCTACAACGACGCTAGTCTATTATATACCGGTCTGTACTGGTATAAGGTTGCTGCCTACAAGGGCGATGATATGTCTGACTATAGTGGAGGCATTGTTGCACCTTCAGAATTTCCGCCTCCTGATCTCTCAGTTCGAGCTGTACACGAGACCAAGATTGAAGTCTATTGGGATGATATTTGGGATTATGAGCTTGAATTTGAACTCTATCGTAGAGATACCGCGGATTTTTCCCTCCTGGCGATACTCCCCGGGGAAACTACTTCGTATATTGATGAAGGTCGCGAGTATGGTCTGAATTATATCTATTCTCTTATCGCTTTTACATCAGTTAATCGTTCTGGCGTGGATTCCCGTCGAGTTAATACAACGATCAATGCACCGGATAAGGTGACCAGTACTTTTGCGGACAGCAAAACAGCCAGGATTTCCTGGTCAGATAATTGTACCTATGAAACGGCTCAGATTCTGGAATATGATGATGGAACTGGATATGTCACCCTGGCAACACTGGATCCAGATGTTACTGAATACCTGCATCCATTAAATGTTGCTGACCAGCCCCTAAAATATAGGGTGTTAGCTGAGACACAGAACCATCAGTCTGATTATGGTACTGCTGCAACCCTGGGAGCCTGGTTTAGTTTTAATGTTGTCGCTGGTGGGGACTACACCTATGGTCCCAGTGGAGACACCCTCTCTGACCTGGCAACAGATTACAGTATGCTCAACTACGAGGTCACAAACAGACAATATATAGATTTTCTGAATTTCATGCTTGAAGACGGCGATATTACTGTGGATGCAAGCAGCGTTACCGGGGCATATGCCGGAGATGTTGATTGGGCCGCAGGGGACTATCTGTTTTTCAGCCTGGATGCTGTGGATACCACGCGTATCAAGTATGAAGAGGGCAAGTTTGCTGTAGATCCCAAATATATTGTGTATCCCGTAAATCATGTTTCATGGTTCGGAGCAAATGCATTTGCAAATTACTATAACCTGCAGCTCCCCACAGAGTTTGAATGGGAAAAGGCAGCCCGGGGAATTAGTGGCGCTGACTACCCCTGGTCTGGTACCGCGATGAGTTGCGGCGATGCATATACCAGCGCCTGTGGTGACATGCCTGATGAGGTTGGCGGTAGAGCTGTTAATCAAAATTTTGGCAAGCTTTACGATATGGTTGGCAATGTAAGTGAATGGACCCTGAGTACTGTTGCTGGTGCCAGTGACAAGGTGTTGAAGGGTGGTAGTTTCCTCACAGCCATTGATTCGTTGCAAGTCTGGCAGTTTACCCAAATGCCCGCAAACGAAACCAGCAATGCTGTTGGTTTTCGCGTATTACAGCGCTAAGAGATGTATCAGATTGAACCAGCAAACTTTTATCCCTTGGTATAGTGAGGCTAAGGTGTATTCCTTTTGTGACTCTTTGGTGATTCAATTTGCCTTGCAACGGAATACAGGGAAACCTATGATCAAAAATGTTTTAAGTGGATTTATTACCGAAAGCGTAAGTGAAAGGAAGAAAAAATGAAAAAAATAATGGTGTTGATTTTATTGTGCACATTCTCTATAGGACTTTTTGCCGTAGAGCTGTCTCCACCTTATAAAAAAAGTGTTATGCACAGAGTCAAGAAGGTTGAGCCCGTTGGCAATTCTGTTGCAGGTATGACCCCCGGTACTCGTGCTTCCGGTCTGAGAGAAAGCAATGCCGTAATAATTGACTCCTCCCAGAATGGTTATGGAATGATTGTATCTGAGACCAACCCCATCTCTGTGAATCCCCAGGATCACAGTAAAATTTCATTAGGCTACCGTCAATATTCCGATGGTGAATTTGCCGGACAGATCGGAATGGCAACCTCCACAGATAGTGGGGAAAGCTGGCTGACTATTGAAAATTATAATACGGGTCTGTCAAACAATGGTGGACGCTATCCTTCCTCCATCGCCACAGCAGGTTATCCTCTGGTGCTCTGGAATGAGTATGAGGGTAATGCCACTGCAACCCATGGTGTACCTTACTATTCCTATGATTGGTTCGGTTGGGGTGGTGGTTATGTATGGCCAGCAGTCGGCATCCACAATAACCCAGCTGTTAACGATTCCTGGATTATTACTCCTACCCAAAATATTGACCAGGATGGCAATTTTGTCATGAATATGGTTATGTCAGACTGGGGTGGCGATCGTGATAAAATTCATTTCCGCGCACAGTCCAATGGCGCTTTTTCCAGCCCTGCTGGTACCCCCATTTCAGACTCATACACAATCGTCTCTACTGCTGAAGACTTTTTGGCTGAGTTTGATACCAATGGTGACCTCATTAATTATACCGCCAATGGCAATATGGATATCAACTCCAGTGGTGTGGGTTACTATGCTACCGTATCATTCTGGGGTGACACCCTTGAAGTAGAAAACCACACTCTTTTTGTAAAAAGAACCACCGATTATGGTTCAACATGGAGTGATTGGTACTATATACCAGACGAAACCATTACAAATTATTTTGAACCAATTTGGCCAGATAGCCTGGTCCTGACAGATCCAGATTCTACCTACTACCTGGGAGAAGGTCAAACCGCCTTCCTTGGATATGATATGGATGTACTCACCGATGAATCCGGCGGCTTGCATGTGATTGCCCCTGTTGTGATTCAAACTGATGAGGGAATATATACTGGCTGGTGTGAAGAAGTTGGCTTGTACTCATTTTACATTCATGAAGATTCTTTTGCTGCCCCGAATGGTCCTGTCCAGACTCAGATTGGCTATGTAAGTAGTATGCAACTGGGTTGGAATATTTTGGATCCACCAACTGGAGTAACGGATCAAACTCCAGGTTATCAGCAAAATGGCGTCAGTCTTGCTTATGATCTCAATGATGAGGATCGCCTATATGCAGTTTTTTATACTGGTGATACCGTCAGTGTAGATACTTCGCTCTATTCATTCCTGGAAATCATGGCTACTGAATCACGTGACAATGGTCTCACCTGGTCAGATCCAGTAAATATTACCGATAATGGTCTTGAAGGTTATGATGAAACTTATCCTCATATGAATCGTTTTGGTGTGGATGGTCAAGTGTGGATCATGTACCAGGCTCCTGATTATGAACGACCCATTCAGGATGAACCATACATTGAGGCTGACTATACCAACTGGTTGTTTTTTATGAAGTATAATTTTGGTCCAACCAGTATCGCTGGTGAGCAAAATGCATTGCCAGAGACCTATAGTCTTGAAAACAACTATCCCAACCCCTTTAACCCATCAACAATGATCAGCTTTAACCTTCCTGTTCAGGGAATGACCAAGCTCACCGTTTTTGATATCACAGGTCGGGAAGTTCAATCGTTACATAATGGAATGTTAAATGCAGGACAGCATGATTTTGAGTTTAATGCAGCTGACCTTGCTAGTGGACCATATTTTTACCGACTGGAAAGTGCAAACTTCCAGGAAGTAAAGAAAATGCTGCTGATTAAATAACAGCTTGGCAGTATAAACCAATCATCTATACAGTGCTGGGGAATGTCCTTGCCTGGATATTCCCCACTACTTCACTGGATGGGGTCACTTAATGGTTGACCCTTTTTGGTTTCTAGGGTTGTCAGGTTTGAGAAATAAACAAACCCGGTAGAATGTGTGTTGCAGGGAGATTACATGAGAAGTATTTGGATTAAATTTGGCATCGTATTGTTGAGTGTCACAATGGCATGGTCAGCAACTGTCGGTACTATTTCGGGACGTATCACTGATGAGCAAACTGGTGAACCGGTTATAGGTGCCCAGGTTATGATCTCTGAATTGGGTCTGGGAGGATCTACAGATTTTGAAGGTGAATATTACATCCAAAATGTCCCTGTAGGTCTGCATGTCGTTCAGGTGTGGATGATTGGATACGCCAAAGTTACCATCAATGATGTTGGTGTTGTCATGGATCAGACCACACCCATGAATATTTCTCTGGAACAGGAAATTATTAAAGGTCAGGAAGTGACGGTTGTTGCTGATCGACCCCTGGTTGAAAAAGATGTTACCGTAAAAAAGATGGTTCGTACAGCTGAAGAAATTCAAAACCTGCCGGCGCGTGACCTCACAGAAATGCTCACATTGCAGAGTGGTGTTATTCAGGTTAAAAGTGCCGAGTATGGTATACCGGGTTTCGAAGATCGCGGTATTGAGGAAATTCATGTTCGTGGTGGACGATCCGGAGAAATTGGCTACACCATCGATGGAATGTATATCGAAAATCCCATTTATGGTGGAATAGGAAAAGGAACCCGCCTCAATACCCATGCAGTTCAGGACCTGATTACGCAAACAGGAGTTTTTAGCGCTGAGTATGGCGATGCTATGTCACAGATTGTAAATATTATCACTGCTGTTGGTGGCGACAGATACACAGGGACCTTCGAGTGGCAGGGGAGTAATCTGGGTGGGCTCAGCTCCGAGCAGGATCAATTACGTGACTATAAGAAATTTGTTGGCTCGTTCTCCGGGCCAGTAATTCCGGGAATGAAAAAATTGACCTTTAAGATTTCTGGTGATTATACCAGTAGTGCTTATCGCGTGCTGAACTTTGACGACAAGGTCTACATTCCAGACGACCCGGGTAACAATATTAACCGCGAGAACAAAGTGCACTGGCTGGATCGCGAAGCTGGCTGGCGTGCCTTCGGTGAGGATCGGACCTACGATATCTTCACCAAAATTCATTGGAAGATTGATTCTTACAAGCAGCTGAATTTTACACATTGGCTGGTAGACTCAAAATTCAAGACCTTTGATCGCTGGAATCAGTTCTACGAGGAAAGCAAAAACGTAAACCACAAATTTTCACAGCGCTTTCATCTGGAATTCAGGCATCAGCTTAACGAAAAAACCTACTATACCCTTAGTGCATCCCGTTTCACACAGGAAATGGAAATAGATGTTGAAAATGGTGATATGGATGGTGATGGATATCCAGATTGGGTAGAATACAAAATCGGTACCGAAGCCCGCGGTTTACATAATGGTGTAGATTATAATGGTGAATGCGACATTCCCTATGAAACGGGTAAGCTCTATACGCCTGGTGTAAACATTTTTAATGACGGACCTGAAACCATTGTTCTTGAGGCCTGGGCCCCTGGGTGCCTATCAACCATGATCAATTATTATTGGAGAAGCCCCCGTCATGTTGGTGGAACAACGCAGGATTCTGCCAGCTATAACGTTATCATTCCGCAAGGTGACAGGCTTGTCATTCACCCCTATGACCGGGTTAGGATTACTGATGAGTATTCACACGAAATTTATGATGGTCTGGGAAACTTCATCACGTCGGAAAACATTCGTAATGGTAATCTGATAGATCCATTGGATTCACTGGAATATTCGGATAAAGATGGAAATCTGCATATGTGGCATTATGGTGATCCAATGGATGAGTACCTGGCAGAAGGACAATACACTGCCATGAATTATATGCTCTACCCGGACTCTACCTATGATCTATACAGCACCGGTGGTGATTTAAGTCCTGAAGCATTTGCCGCAGCCCGTGATTCACTTTACTACATCTTTTTTTATGAATATGGCTCCGCAGGTGCAGATCGTTATCGTCACTATACAAAAAGTGTGACCGATGAGATCAAATTTGACCTGACCAGTCGTGTTAATAAGCATCATCAACTGCGTGGTGGAATCGATATGAAACGTCACCTGATCACCTTTGATGAAACCCAGCTGCCCTGGTTAGACCCACCTTATGGCGAAACTTACGGTTTACCTGGTCAGGATGAGCCGGAAAGCGCTCTTGATGAATTTTTGTTTGGGACGGGTGAGAAATCTCCTGTGGAAATCGGAGCCTACATACTTGATAAAATCGAGTACCCCTGGATGACCATCAATGCTGGTATTCGATTTGACATTCAAAATTCCCTGGATAGTTCCTGGGCAGATCCCCGTAACAGAACCTCTGGTGAGGTACCAACCGAGTGGAAGGTTCTGTATTCACCCCGCCTGAGTATATCTCATGTTATTACAGATAAAGCCACATTCACATTTGGTTATGGTAAATATTACCAGAATTTGAGTTACCGGGACATTTACCTGAATGATGATACGGATTTGACCACGGCTCTACCAATTGTGGGTAATAGCCACGTTCAGGCTCAGGGTGTTACCGCCTATGAATTTGGTCTGAACTGGGAATTTGTCGATTATTGGAAAATGGGTCTGGTGGGTTGGTCCAAAGATTATTCTGATCTTGGCTCCACCGAGCGCGTTCAGGCATTCCCTTATAGCTACTCTGTGGTTGTGAATTATGATTATGGTTCGGCCCGTGGTTTGGACATGCAGTTGGTCAAGCGTGGTGGATCAAACTGGTCTACGGTTATTCAATATACACTCTCTCGAGCTACTGCGAACCGGGCTGATG
The DNA here is from genome assembly GCA_016844955.1 of Fidelibacterota bacterium. Taxonomy (GTDB): domain Bacteria; phylum Fidelibacterota; class UBA8477; order UBA8477; family JABMPR01; genus JABMPR01. The sequence continues at coordinate 13,401 of JAERTH010000115.1, forward strand.
CCTGGCAGGGCTATCGTTCCTCTGATACACCTGAGTCCATGCCCAAGAAGGAAGTGTTGATGAATTATGACAGGACACATAATGTGACCATTACTGGCGGGTACAATTTTACCAGAAAGAATTCTCCTCGAATCAGAGGCATTTCTCCTCTGGCCAATACCTCTGTCCACTTGACACTGGTCGCGCTTTCCGGCGCTCCCTACACACCTTATGACATTAATTTGAAAAGAAACGGGGCTACCAACTCTGAACGTATGCCCTGGTTAATAGAGAACAATCTTGCAGTACGGAAAATGATCCGTGCAGCAGGGGTAAATATGTCCCTGGGGCTGATCGTGCGGAATGTATTCAATCGTAAGAATGTATATGATATTTACGAAGAAACTGGCAGCGCCGAAGATCCTGGTCGGCTAGCCACACAAGCCATTGAATCAGGCAGCAGTTCGCTTACTGTCTACGACAGGCCCTATTATTACTCCAATCCCCGTCAGATTGATCTGACAATGAAAGTAAGCTTCTAGGTGATATGATGAAAAAACTGATCACATCCTTTATTACAATACTCTTGATCCTCCCGCACTTGCTGCTGGGGGCAGAGCCAAATATTCATCCTAAAGCCAGTTTGGGCAAAACATCTGCTTTTGACCCTGTGCTGAACAGAGCCCGTGGTTATGTGAGCAAAGGTGAATTGCAATTTGCCACACACAACTATGGTTCCTTTATTGAATTTGACGATAATAGTTCCCCTTCAGGACTATATAAGGGTTATCAATACATCTCAGATGTTTCCTTCATTCTTGGTGTCCCGGGACGCACCGCTGGTGGATCAAAAACACCCTGGTCCTTGAGGCCACCCTATGTTCCAGATCTTGACCTATATCGCACTGATACACTGGTTTATTGGGGCTCTACTGTCTCTGAGTCCTGGTTTGACAGGGTGCAGGATAAAAAACAGGTCGATTGGGAATCAACTGCTGATCATTATGGCAATTTGCACTCCGGTGATGTTATGGCCGGTGAAGTCTATGGTGGAATCTATACCAATACAGGTGATGCTTACCCCTTATTGGCCTCCAGCGATATCCCGGACAGTTGGCCCATGCGGATAGATGAGATAACTGGCGAAGAGGTAAGAACCTGGCCAGGGGATTGGGCTGTTATTACCGAACCCGGTCCTGCCTATGGCGAGGAGATTTTTGGCCGTCATGTGGGTGACCAAGATATTTATATGGAATTTGATGATCGGCTGGCTACCAGGGATGAAGATATGACACAGGGATACCCCATGGGTATGCATGTCATGGTCAATGCCCACTCCTATGGTCGCTCCTATGCCGAGGATATTGCCTTCTTCACCGTTCAGGTTGTGAACGAATCCTACAAGGGTTTCCCGTTGGATACTGATGGAGATGGTGTTGAGGATATGACATGGGTACCAGTTACGACTGAAGATACGGTCCTCTATGAATATCAAGATAGATTTTTTGTTGGAACCCAAGATGAACGGGGTGATGGTTCACGCTATGGATTTGATTATAAGGGTGTTTATGGTGGTTTTTACTTTGATGTAGACTCTTACTCTCGCCTTGAAAATGGTCAGTATACCGGTCGGACCAATGATGATGATATGATGGCTTACGATACTGATTATGATATGGCCTATATCTGGGACTGGGATGACAGAAGTACCAGTGCAACCAATCTTGCTTATTCCGCATTGAAATTACTGGATACGCCAAGTGCACCCAGAGATCTTGATTTGGATGGAGATGGTGAAGTCGATATCATGGAAGGTGAGTCATTGGGGCTTACTGACTGGCATTGGTTTGACTGGTACAAACGCCCAGGTGTGGTAAAGGATGAAGAGGGAAGTCCCAGTTGCTCAGATGGTTATGCTGGAGCTGCTGGTTGCCCTGGATCATTGGATAAAGAAGATATCATGTTTGCGCTCATGTCAGGAGATACATCCTATGTGGGTCTGGGGAATAGAAATTTTAAGGATTATGGGTGGAGAGGTATACCGGATGCTACGCCCAATACTCTGAACGCTTCTTATGACTCCTGGTACTTCCATCCTGATTTGAATGGAGATGTGAATCCACACTTCGATTCAGAGGAAGGTCTGCTTGAATACAGTGCTGAAGTAGCACCAGTTGGCCTGGATTGTGTGTTTATTATGTCTGCGGGACCATTTGACCTGGCAGCTGGAGATACCACTTATTTTTCATTTGCCGTAATCATGGGTGATCCACCACAGGATACGCAAAATTTTGAAACGCCCCCCGATCTGGAAAAAAATGCCAAGATGGCGCAAATTATGTATGATCTGAAGTATCAGGGGTTTTCTCCACCTGATGCTCCCACAGTTTCAGCTGTAGCTGATGATGGAAAAGTCACACTCTACTGGGATTCAAAGGCTGAATCCTCAGTTGATGTTGTCACCGGTGTCCCAGATTTTCAGGGTTACAAAATATACAAATCTACAGATGGCGGATCAACCTGGGGAAATCCTCATACTGACTTGATTTACAATACTGATGGACAAGCAGTAGGGTGGAGGCCACTGGCTCAATTTGATCTGACAAAAGAGGAAGAGATTGAACTGGGGTATCGAGATGATAGGGACTATAGTGGACCGGATCCAGTTGCACCCTGGTTTAGCCTGGGAACTGATTCTGGGCTTGAGCATCGATATGTAGACCATGATGTGATTAATGGAGTGACCTATTCATACTCAGTTGTAGCCTATGACATTGGTATTGATTCTGCGGGATACTATTCAAATGAAGATCCGGAAAAGTATTGGGACCCATTGGAGTCGCTCGAAAACTTTAAAGGTAATAGCCCTCTGCTACCACAGTTTGTCCAGTTATCCCCAGATGCCAGACCGTCAAATGCGCCAGATACCTGGAACCTGCATCGAGCGGGCTGGACGGTTGGTACTGGTGAAGTTGAAGTAATACCAACGGATCCAGCTCTCATTGAGTCAAATTCATCAACCTATTTCATTTCAATTGACGCAGAACCTGAATGTTATGACGGAGGAATAGACTGTACCAATCCCTACTCTCATCTTGATCCAACATATACTGTTGTTGATAGTGCCACAGGTGACACTGTACACACTGGAGAGCCTGTTGGTTATTCTTCCATTTTTTCTGAAGACTGGGGCGGTTTCCAATTTTATTTGGAAAACACAGAGACTCCTTCCTTAGACACAATCTCCTGGAGAGGGAAAGAACCGGAAGAATCCCCCCAGTATCGTTTTGTCATGGGTACGGCTGGCGCCTGGGCTAAAGTTAACGCTGTAGACTATGAAATTCATTGGGACTGGGAAAATCCCAATGATGATATGTTGCTAATACCTGGAAGACAGATGCCATTTAGGGTCTTCAACACGTCATTTGGTGAGGATTTAAACAATAATGGAATACTGGATGAGGGTGAGGATATCAATTTAAATGGTACCCTAGACCCATATCGCGAAGCCACTCTACTGGTTTATGGGTCAGGTATTGCTGAAACAACACCAGATCCAAATTACCCCTTCTTTCGAGCTGAGGAAAGGATTGAGTTTCTCGAGATGGGAGTAGAAGGATATGATTCCACTGCCGGTCTTAAGAATACTTGGTATATTGATATCCACTACGATACAACCTTGACCTTTTCGGGCTATCCGACTATCAGACATGCCGAGACGGGCTACATCACTGACATTTCAATGAATAAGCCTTATGTCGATGGTGACCAGTTCACCTTCAGGGCCTCAAGTGTGACGAATATGGCTGAAGTCGAATCTTACCACCTTGATCAGGTACGGGTTGTCCCCAATCCATATATTGTGACAGCTGATTGGGAAACAGATGTGAATCACAAGAGTATTCACTTTACCCATCTGCCTGATGAATGTGTGATAAAGATATTTACCCTCACAGGTGAGTTGGTCTATACCCTCCTGCATGATGACATTTTTACTGGGCAGGCAGAGTGGAACCTGCGATCAATGAATCGCCAGGAGGTTGCCCCTGGTCTTTACGTCTTCGTCGTTGAAACTCCCAATCATGAAAAATTTGTCGGCAAATTTGCCGTGATCAGGTAGGGGGTGATATGATGAATTTGAATACGATCAATACTGCCCACAATACAATGGCAAAAAACATCGCTTTAATTCTGGGATTGCTAATTCTGATTCCTTCCATGATTCTGGCTCAGGACACCAGGCAGGATTCACTGAATACTGTCTATCCGGGTGATGACTTTTCAAAGGTTGCCACCTCAATGGGTCAATTTTTGAAGTTGGAATATGGTGCTGCAGGAGCCGCCTTGGGTGGTGCCTACACAGCGCTGGCCAGCGGTCCAGCTTCCATGGCCTGGAATCCAGCAGGCATCTCATCTACCACTGGTGCCGAGCTCTATATGAGTAACAATGAGCTGTATGCCGGTATTACCAATAGTTATCTCGGATTTACCATCCCCATGGGCGGTGGTAATACGGTTGGTATTGTTGCACAATATATGACTTCAGGTGATATGGAAGTCACGACCCTGGATTTTCCTGATGGTACTGGAGAACAATTCCAGGCTACAGGACTGGCACTGGGTGTGGCTTTTGCCCGTCAACTTACTGACCGCCTTTCTGTGGGTGTGACCTCCAAAATGATCAGGGAGCAAATCTACCGTGAAACCGCCAGTACCTTCGCCTTTGATGTAGGCTCCAATTTTGATCTGGGTATCTACGGGTTGGTGCTGGGTATGTCCATCCAGAATTTTGGTGTGGGTGGTCGATTTGATGGACCTGATTTGAACCAGCCGCTGGATGTAAATGATGACCTCCAGTCTAGTCCAACAGTAACCACACGACTTTTGACTGAAGAATGGCCCTTGCCACTGGTCTTTCGTGCTGGATTGCGCATGGATGTTATTGGTGGTAACAGTGTCTGGCTACCAACAGCTGTTCATCGCTTGAGTATTCTGGCTGATGCAAACGACCCCTTTGATTCCGTGCTTCGCGGAGCTCTGGGTTTTGAATATGCCTGGGATGATTTGTTGTTTGTCAGAGGCGGCTATAAACTCAAATACGAATGGCCCGTTGAATACGATGTATTCAAATGGGAAGAAAATGGTGAATATGATGTTGGTGAGAGCTATATCGATTGGAATGACAACGGTATCCGCGATCCTAATGAAGATTATACCGATGGACTAGCGGTAAAAACCGATGAATTTTCCAAGACCAGTTGGGATAGTTTCTATGGTGCTGACAAGTACTCACTGAGACGTTTTTCTATAGGAGCTGGTTTAAAATATGATATGTATGGCACCAAATTGTTATTTGACTACTCCTATTCAAATTACGGTATTTTAGGTATGGTTCAGCAGGTGTCTGTTGGATTTGGATTTTAATACGATCTGGACGAATTGTTAAAAGAATAATCGTGCCAGATCACAGCCAAGGTCGATTTTTTTAATTAGCTTGGTAAGTAAGTAAAACTTGTTTTGTATCCGCTGCGGTGAGAAAAAGTTTAGTAAATTAGAGATAAGGATTTAAAGATGAAAATCATGTTAAAAGTTCTGTTGATAACCCTGGTGGCCTGGTCAGCTTTTGCTGATACAGCAGTGGTCAGACACGACCGTGCCATTAAGACACAAGCAGCAGTTTTGGCTGCGCCCAACGGTGATCAATCAGTTGCCCTGGAATCAAGTGGCAGTCGAGATTTGCGCAATGGGAATTATTTTATTGCCTGTCAGACTGAAGATGGGACCTATTTACCAGATTTAAATAATTATATATACTCACCTATCATCTCCATCCCGGAAGGCTCTGAAGTTCAGTTTGATCTGTGGGTTTCAGGATATTTTAATGACAGCAATCAGGGTGATGATTTCTGGGGTTGTCAACTCCAGATCGGTGGAACTGGCAATTGGTTTTATCTGTCCAACCCTTACGGCTCTGCCACTGGAAATAACTATATCTATGTTGATGCACCAGACGTGTGGAGCAGCTTCGTAAATAGCTACAGTCTTGATGGCCGTCTAGATGATTATGCTGGCATGGATGTTCAATTCCGACTCTATTTTTCATCTGATTCAGATACGCCTGATGGGGAAGGTGTCTACTTTGATGATATCAGTCTCTACGTGGATGGAACTGAAGCCTATATGGAAGATTTTGAGGATGGAGATTTCGAAGGCTGGGAAACTGTTGATGTAACAGGAACACCTGCCATGTGGCATCAAACCACAGTGGGTGCCTACGATGGTCAATCCTGGGCTATGAATGACCCAGATCTTGGTACTTCAGGTGGTTATCTGAATGACTGGTATCAAGTGTTAGATTCCCCTCCAGTTTTGCTTCCTCGTGAAGTGACCAATACATTAACATTCTACCAGAACCGGAATATCGAAGGAATGGCTGGAGCCACAGACCCGTGGGATGGCTGGGATGGTACCAATGTGCGCATTTCAGCGGATGATGGTCTGACCTGGGAAGTCTTGACAGATGTTACACCAGCATACAATTCCCAATCTATGGCCAGTTTTGGTGATATTCATGGCGAGGGTGCACATATCCCGGGTTGGGGTGGAGCTACTGCTGGCTGGGAGTCAGTTAGTTTTACCATACCATCCAGTTACGACAATCTGAATGTTAAAATCAGATTTGCTTTTGCAGCTGATGGGGCATTTGATAGTGAATCAGTTGGTGGAACTGGAATGTTTGGCTGGTTAATCGACGATATTGATATTGCCGGTGTCCTCACCAATGATGGTTCCACAAGCGAAGGCTGGGTTGCCGCCTCTAATATACCAGTTGCTGGCGATTTATGGCGCATGATCCATGTTGTTACCCCGCCACCCACTCCATCAGGTCTGGTTGCTGTAGGTGGTGACAATGTGGTAGACGTAAGCTGGACAGATTTTAACATCTCTCAGGAAGTAACCTTTGCCTATGGCGATGGTGAGTTGGATGCATTTATTGCAGGTTCAGTACCCTGGGTTTCTGGCGCCATCGCCGGTGCAGCCTTCACATCTCGTTATGAAACAGCCTTCCCAACAGAGTTGGAGACTTTTTCATATATGATCAGCAGTGGAAATACTGCCAATCCTGGTCAGATCGAGCCCATTGTTGTTACAGTTTGGGATGCTACTGCAAATATCATTTATGAAAGTGAAGAAGTTACACCTGCAGCCATGGATTCGCTGTTAACATTTGATTTGAGTGAAGCAAATATTTCAGTAGATGGTGGCTTTTATATTGGCTGGGCCTTTACCGATACTACCTATCCCTTTATTGCAATGGATGGTGACGGACCCTATGCCGGAGAAGCATACGGATGGCATCCAGAAGGTACTATGCTCATCCTTGATGGGACTGGATTGGAAGGCAATTTTGCCCTCTATGCCACTGGAACCACAACATCTGAAGGTGGCTACACTTACAATATCTATCGCCGTGGGGAAGGGGAGGACTTTTCAACTCCACTGAATGATACCCCACTTACAGAAGCCATGTTTACAGATAGCACTGCCGTGAATGGAACCGGTTACTTCTATGCTGTAACCAGTATTTATGATGCTGATGACACCAATGAGAGTGCATTTTCTGCAGAAGCCTATGCCTTTCCAGAATCACAGTCTGTGGTAGAATTAGGGTATGATGACGGAACTGCAGAAGCTGGTTTCTCAATTGGCCCAAACAATTATCAGGCTGTAAAATTTACGCCCTCTGGATATCCAGCACTGGTGAAACGGGTTAAATTTTTCATTCAGGGTGAAGAGACAGTACCACTGTTTGTTTATGCATGGGATGATGAAGGCTTTGGAGATTCTCCATTAGGTGTGCATGCTTTCCGTGGGTGGAGTTTCCCGGAACCAGGTTGGAATGTTCTGGATTTTGCTGAAGCAGGTGACTCCATTTGGATCAACAGTGGCGCCTCTTTCTATGTTGGAATCAAAGAACTGGCTGGTTCTCCAGCTATTGGTGCTGATATTGATGGTGGCTATGGTGGCCTTTCATTCTATGGTATGGATGATGGCGCTGGTGGCATCGAATGGGACAATATGACCGGACTGGGTTCTCCATATAACCTTATGTTCAGAGTTGATGTTGATACAGCTTTTTATACAGTTGGGATAGAGGAAGTTGATAATCTGACACTGCCAGAAAGCTATGCCCTGGAACAGAACTATCCAAATCCATTCAACCCAAATACTGAGATCAGTTATTCATTACCTGAATCAGGTGATGTAGAGCTCAAGGTTTTTGATTTAAATGGCCGACAAGTAGATGTATTGGTCCAGGAACGTCAGGCAGCAGGTACCTATAGAGTACGGCTGGATGGCTCGCACATGAGTTCTGGTATTTACATTTACACATTGAATTCTGGCAATGCCCAGCTGACCAGGAAGATGATCCTGCTCAAGTAGCGCCTGTCAATCGTATACATAACGAGCTGAAGGCTAGCATTTAGTTTTCAGCTCGTTTCTTTTTTAAAAGGGTTAAGGGAAATTATGATAAAAAAAATGACGCTACTTAGTTTACTGTTGATTGCCATGACGGCTTTTGCCAGTTCTCCTGGTCAATCCAGTTACTACGAAGATAGATTCCTGATCTGTTTGGAACCTGGAATTTCTCTTGACCAAGTAAACAGCCAGGATGGACTTCCTGTAACGGGGATTACCAGCCTTGACTATCTCCTGGAGCTCAGGGGAATCACAGAAATGAAACCTTATCTCCCCGGTGTGAATCAGGATTCTCGCGATGGCGATGTCATTCTGTCAAATATTTATCGCTTGAAAATGAAGTCATCAGGAGCTTCCCTGGAACAACTCCTGGCTGATTTTAATGCTGATAAGAGTATTCTACGTGCAGAACGGGAAGCTATTGATCGCATCCTGTTTACCCCCAACGATAATAATTTTAATCAGCAATGGCATCTTACAAAGATTCAAGCTGACGATGCCTGGGATTTGTGGGATATTGCGGGAGGAACAGACCCTGGCAGTTTTAACATTGTCATGGCCTCAGTTGATACAGGTGTACAGTATACCCATCCCGACTTACAGGCTTCCAGTTGGGTCAATCAGGCTGAGATTCCAGCAGACATTTTTGATGATATTGATAGCAATTCTGACGGATACGTCGAAGCCCAGGAAATTTTGGCCTATATCTCCGATTATAACTCGGATGGCAGCACGAATCTAAGGGATGCTGTGCATAGTACTTCGCCCCTCATGGATGGCATTGATGCTGATGACTATGATAATGATCCTAATTCAATCGTCGATGATCTTTTTGGATGGGACCCCAGTGGCAGTACCGTAGGCAATGATCCGGATAATGATCCGTTATCATACCCCGGAGTTTCTGATCATGGAACCCATGTAGCGGGGCTTCTGGGAGCCACTACCAATAACGGCATGGGTGTTTCAAGCGCAATTTTCAAGGGCTCCATTATGTCTGTGAAATGCAGTTCGGATGAAGTTGGTGGAGATTTTGTAGAAAATGGTTGGGAAGGAATTGTCTATGCTTCACAAGCGGGAGCTGACATCATCAATTGTTCCTGGGGAGGAACAGGCTACGTTTCCTTTAATCAGAACATTATCAACTCAGTCACCAATAACGGTGCCCTCGTGGTTGCCGCCGCTGGGAATGGAAATGACGACGGTTCACCGTCAAATGTTGCCCATTATCCCTCCGGGTACGACAATGTTTTCTCAGTCACCGCACTGGGCTCAAGTGACAATTTTTCCTGGGCCAACTATGGCAATGGCGATAACGATCCTAACTTTTATGGCGTTGACATCAGTGCCCCCGGCGAAAACATGATGAGTACAACCTATACCAATTGGGGATACTATACTGCCTATGATGGAACTTCCATGGCTTCACCTATGGTGGCTTCATGTATCGGGCTTTTGAAGTCACTAAATCCAGATGAATCAAACGAATGGCTGATGCAGAGAATCAAGGACTCTTCTGATCCCATCGATGAGAACAATCCCAACTTTGCAGGTCACCTGGGAGCAGGTCGAATAAACATCTACAACGCGTTGGCCAGTTCATTTTTCCCCAGATTAACCTATGCTTCACATAGTCTCCAATTATTGAATGACAATGGGGACGGAACACTGGCTCCTGGAGAGGGAGCCCGGATGCGGGTGAATCTGGTCAATGATCTGGACTGGGTTTCTGCAAGCAATGTTACCGCTGTCCTGAGCAGCAGTTCCGAATTTATCACCATCACAGATAATGCAGGTTCCTATGGAAATATCAATAGTGGCAATGTTGGTATAAATATAGTAGATCGGTATGAATTTACCGTGTCTCCGGAAGCTCCAGTCGGCGCATATTCCTTTAGTCTGGAAGTTTCAGGCAACTCGGAAACTGATTATCCCTACGTTACCACAATTGAGTTTGAAGTAGAGGTTAGCCTCTGGCAACTGAATTTCCCCTGGGAATCAAAATTGATCCGAGGTGGTAATGCCGTTGTGGATCTTGATGGTGATGGTGACAAGGAGGTTATCTTTGGATCCTATGACAGCTCGCTGCACGCCATAGACACCGAGGGAGCTGAACTTGATGGCTTTCCTGTATTATTGGGCTACCTGCTGGAAGCAACCCCCGCTGTTGGAGATATTGACAATGATGGAGATTTAGAGGTTGTCATTGGTGGCTTTGATCGTCACCTCTATGTGGTTCAGCACGATGGTAGTTCGGCCTCCATATATTTTGCCCCTGGGTTTATTCTGGCACCTTCCACCTTGTATGACCTGGATGGAGATGGAGACCTTGAAATAATTACACCCACTATTGGGCAAACGCTGGCAGTCATGCACCATGATGGAACTGCCCTGGACAATTTTCCCCTGGTATTGGGTCAGAGCATGAGCTCTGGAGTTGCTGTTGGAGATATCAATGGTGATGGACAGGTAAATATCGTAGTTGGTACCTGGGGTAATCAGGTTCATGGATTAAACCTTGATGGCTCAGAACTACCAGGATTTCCAATTGAAATGACACAGCCAGTAAAGTCAGCACCCATACTGGCTAATCTGGATGGAAGTGCAGATGGTAGCCTCGAGATCCTATTCGGATGTGATGATGATAGTTTTTATGCCTTTGATGCAAGCGGGACTCAGCTGTGGGTTAAGAGCACTTCAGGACAGAACATTCAATCCGATCCGGCCGTATCTGACCTGGACGGGGATGGAGACCTGGAAATCGTATTCGGAGGTTTAGACAGAAATATCTATGCCTTAGACCACACAGGCGTTCCGTTGGAAGGCTGGCCCATCCTTACTGGAGGTGCAGTTTATAGTTCTCCAGCTATTGGTGATATTGATAGTGATGGCCAGGCTGAAATCTTTGTCGGCTCAAATGATCGTAAGCTGTATGGATTCCGTGTGGATGGCAGCCCGGTTGGAGGCTTTCCGGTCCATAACCCGTTTATCGTTCAGGGGGCCCCCAGTATTGAAGATTTAGATGGTGATACAGACATCGAGATTATTGTGGGTACTGAGGGTAACCTCATGGTTCTGGATCTTCCATATGTTGGCGAGACTGCTGATTTCTGGCCCACGCATCGGGGCAACCTGCATAGAACAGGTAACATTACTTCGGTACCTGATGGTGTTCGCAACCAGGAATTACCTCTGCAGTTTGCGCTGAAGCCGAACTTCCCCAATCCCTTCAATCCCTCCACCCAGATAAACTTCGAAATTCCGGAGGCTGGTTATGTATCACTCCAGATTCTTGATTTGAGGGGTCGTGAGGTGGATAATCTGGTTTCTGAGTACATGCAGCCGGGCACTTACGCCCTCACGTGGACAGGAGCGTCACAGGGCAAGCCTGCGGAAGTTGGTATCTATTTCTGCCGTCTGACGTCATCTACGGGCACTCAGGTGCGCAAGATGACCTTATTGAAGTAATGTATTCCCGTCTCGTGCGGGGGGCAGGTTAGACTTTCTAAAGGGGATCTCATTGAGGTCCCCTTTTTTATTATCCCTGGTTGACTCTATATACCAAAAATGTTGATATAGCGTTCCTGTTGGCTCCATCGAGACGGTGTGGGTCATAGACATGTTGAAAAACATAAAGGTTTTTACCTCGCCTGTATTAGGTGGCCTCAAAATTTTCATTTAGAAAAATCATCATTTCCTGAATATAAAAAAAATAAACCAATAGCAATCAGTGCTGATATGTCCCAGGAGCAGTAAAAATGGATAGAGATAATTATAGAGCAAACATGTGAGAAAATGTCGAAAATGAAGGGTGGATTAATCTAAGTCCATAATAATAAGGGCATTAGCATAATGCAGGATTTGATTGAAAATTGTGGGTGCCTAAGGGGTTAGTATCTTTTTTAAACTATTTTCAAATAATTAGTAAATAGTTGTTGTGAAGTGGTACTAAGCAGATTATTATCGCGCCGCTTTGTGACAGGAGAGACCAATTGGGTGGCAAAATTAACACCAAACTTTTTTAAAAAAGTTGAATTTTAGTGTTGCAGACCCATAGGTACAAAAGTATGTTTGCGAGCTTTCGAAAATGGAAAGCGGAGATCGCAAAAACATCTCCTTGATTTTTGAAAAATGGGTATGCACGGTCTAGGTCAATATGAGGTATCTCATTTGACGATACCGACAATTACAATGAGTAAAAAATAGTAAAATGAAATAGAGTCATTAACAAACTACAATGGAGAGTTTGATCCTGGCTCAGGACGAACGCTGGCGGCGTGCTTAACACATGCAAGTCTAAGGAGAACGGGTTCTTCGGAATCCTATTAAACTGGCGAACGGGTGAGTAACGCGTAGACAACTTGCCCGAAGATTTGGGATAACATTGAGAAATCGATGCTAATACCGAATAATATCACTTTGACTTCGGTCTTTGTGATCAAAGGTGGCTTCGGCTACCGTCTTCGGATGGGTCTGCGTCTGATTAGCTAGTTGGTGAGGTAATGGCTCACCAAGGCGACGATCAGTAGCTGGTCTGAGAGGATGATCAGCCACACTGGGACTGAGATACGGCCCAGACTCCTACGGGAGGCAGCAGTGGGGAATTTTGCGCAATGGGCGAAAGCCTGACGCAGCAACGCCGCGTGATCGAAGAAGCTTTGCGGAGTGTAAAGATCTGTCATGAGGGAAGAACAGCCTGTATTCTAACAAATTACAGGTTTGACGGTACCTTATAAGAAAGCCCCGGCTAACTTCGTGCCAGCAGCCGCGGTAATACGAGGGGGGCAAGCGTTGTCCGGATTCATTGGGCGTAAAGAGTTCGTAGGCGGATCAATCAGTCGAGACTGAAATCCAATGGCTTAACCATTGAACTGGTCTCGATACTGTTGGTCTTGAGTGGAATAGAGGTAAGCGGAATTCCTGGTGTAGCGGTGAAATGCGTAGATATCAGGAGGAACACCGAAGGCGAAGGCAGCTTGCTGGATTCATACTGACGCTGAGGAACGAAAGCGTGGGGAGCAAACAGGATTAGAGACCCTGGTAGTCCACGCCGTAAACGATGAGTACTTGGTGGTGGAGGATTCGACCCCTTCACTGCCGGAGCTAACGCATTAAGTACTCCGCCTGGGGACTACGACCGCAAGGTTGAAACTCAAAGGAATTGACGGGGACCCGCACAAGCGGTGGATTATGTGGTTTAATTCGATGCAACGCGAAGAACCTTACCTGGACTTGACATGTTAGTGAAAGTTCTGTGAAAGCAGGACCTTTTTTGAGCTTGCTCTTAAACAGTATCACAGGTGATGCATGGCGGTCGTCAGCTCGTGTCGTGAGATGTTCGGTTAAGTCCGTTAACGAGCGCAACCCCTGTCTCTAAGTGCCAGCACGTAATGGTGGGGACTTTAGAGAGACTGCCCGGGATAACCGGTAGGAAGGTGGGGTTGATGTCAAGTCAGTATGTCCCTTATGTCCAGGGCTACACACGTAATACAATGGGGGGTACAATGGGTCGCAATGCCGTGAGGCGGAGCCAATCTCAAAAAACCCTCCTCAGTTCGGATTGCAGTCTGCAACTCGACTGCATGAAGTCGGAATCGCTAGTAATCGTGGATCAGCATGCCACGGTGAATACGTTCCCGGGTCTTGTACACACCGCCCGTCACGCCATGGAAGTCGATAGTACCCGAAGCCAGTGTCCTAACTTCGGAGGGAGCTGTCTAAGGTAAGATCGGTAACTGGGGCGAAGTCGTAACAAGGTAGCCGTACCGGAAGGTGCGGCTGGATTACCTCCTTTCTAAGGAGTATCCTGAAGCGATTCAGGAGAGGTCGAACTTAATGGGTATTGCTTTCACTCCACTCTTAAATGTTTTGCTAACAATCGTATGATTGTTTAGTGGGCCTGTAGCTCAGTCGGTCAGAGCACCGCCCTGATAAGGCGGGGGTCGGAAGTTCGAGTCTTCCCAGACCCACACCGTGGGCACGGGTAGAATCGGCGAGTCCGCTTTCTGGGGCTGTAGCTCAGTTGGGAGAGCGCCTGCTTTGCACGCAGGAGGTCGCAGGTTCGATCCCTGTCAGCTCCACTCTAATCAGGTTAATACCTGATTTTTTGAAATAAGAAATTTTGTCTGCATTATGCATGACTTTTGAAATTGTGAGAATTGTTGTAAGATTAAAGATATTAATTTGTCTATCTGAAAATTAATTAGGCTTTGCTCAAGATAATAAGGGCGCACGGAGGATGCCTCGGCATATGAAGGCGACGAAGGACGTGGTAAGCTGCGATAAGCCTCGGGAAGGTGCAAACAACCATAAATCCGGGGATTTCCGAATGGGACAACCCAGTGCAGGTAATGCTGCATAACTCCTGTCTGAATATATAGGACAACGAGAGCGAACGAGGGGAAGTGACACATCTCAGTACCCTCAGGAATAGAAAACAATAGTGATTCCCTCAGTAGCGGCGAGCGAACGGGGAACAGCCTAAACCAATACAATGTCATGCCAGTAAGCTTAGTTGTATTGGGGTTGCGGGATAGTATTTGAGAAAGTTGCTGCTTTCTCGGCAAGTCAAAAACTTATAGGTTAGGTGAAGGAATCAGGAAAGTTTCCGCCATAGAAGGTGATAGCCCTGTAACTGAAAACTTATAAGCTTGCTGAATACTTCTCCCAAGTAAGGCGGACCACGAGGAATTCCGTCTGAATCTACCAGGACCACCTGGAAAGGCTAAATACTCTCATATGACCGATAGTGTAACAGTACCGTGAGGGAAAGGTGAAAAGTACCCCTGGCGGGGAGTGAAATAGAACCTGAAACCGTGTGCCTACAAGCTGTCGGAGTCTCAACTCCGGTTGGGATGACGGCGTGCCTTTTGCATAATGAGCCAGCAAGTTACTCGTATGTTGCAAGGTTAAGGCCATAAAGCCGGAGCCGTAGGGAAACCAAGTCTGAATAGGGCGATTAGTAACATGCGGTAGACGCGAAGCCAGGTGATCTTACCATGGCCAGGTTGAAGCCCCGGTAAAACGGGGTGGAGGACCGAACTCACTTGGGTTGAAAACCGAGGAGATGAGCTGTGGTAAGGGGTGAAAGGCCAATCAAACCTGGTGATATCTCGTTCTTCCCGAAATACCTTTAGGGGTAGCGTCGTGTTATAGTATCGTGGAGGTAGAGCACTGAATGGGCTAGGGGGCATACCCGCCTACCAACCCCAATCAAACTCCGAATGCCACTGATATGTTACGCGGCAGTCAGGCAGTGTGTGATAAGATTCATTGCCAAGAGGGAAACAACCCAGACCAACAGCTAAGGTCCCTAAATTCTATCTAAGTGATAAAGGATGTGAATTAGCTAAGACAGCTAGGAGGTTGGCTTAGAAGCAGCCACCCTTTAAAGAAAGCGTAATAGCTCACTAGTCAAGGTAGTTTGCGCCGATAATAACCGGGACTCAAGTTAGATACCGAAGCTTTGGATTCGTCTTCGGACGTCTGGTAGGGAAGCGTTCCATTAACCTGCGAAGGTTGACCCGCGAGGGCAGCTGGAGGAGATGGAAATGAGGATGCTGGCATGAGTACGCGATAAAACACGTGAAATTCGTGTTCACCAAAAGCCTAAGGTTTCCTGATCAACGTAAATCGGATCAGGGTTAGTCGGCCCCTAAGACGAGGCTGAAAAGCGTAGTCGATGGGAATCAGGTTACTTAAAACATTCCTGAACCACCAACCCTTAACCCGGGATATCCATCATCCAGATGTATTTGGCTTATTG
>JAERTH010000116.1 GCA_016844955.1 Fidelibacterota bacterium
TTCCCTCTTAAAACCAGACCCACTGATTCCATTTTAAACTCACGGCTATATTGTTTCCGGATTCCTCTTGATTTCATTCTTAATACCTCCGCTCACAACATAGGCCTTCTCGGGGTGTCCGTCAAACTATAGCAAATCCAATAACTTCCCTTGCGACTCTGCGCTCTCTGCGAGTGCTGTGCTTGTTTTTCCTCTCACTAGGCCGCTAAGTCGCAGAGATAACTTCCCTTGCGACTCTGCGCTCTCTGCGAGTGCTGTGCTTGTTTTTCCTCTCGCTAGGCCGCTAAGTCGCAGAGATAACTTCTTTTGCGACTCTGCGCTCTCTGCGAGAGCTGTGCTTGTTTTTCCTCTCACTAGGCCATTAAGACGTAAATATAACATCTTTTGCAACTCTGCGTACTCTGTTTGATCGAACTATTATTCAACCTCGCGCACTTCGAACAAGGCATCCACGTAGCTCTTGGCATCAAAATTCTGGATATCATCGATCTGTTCACCAATACCGATATACTTCACAGGAATGTCCAGATTATGATGAATAGCGATTGCTATCCCACCTTTGGCAGTACCATCAAGCTTGGTGAGAAACAAGTGATCAACCGGTGTAACCTGAGAAAATTGGCGCGCTTGAATCAGACCATTCTGGCCCGTGGTTGCATCAATGGTTAAAACAGTTTCGTGTGGGGCTCCAGGTATGACCTTTTGCACAACCCTTTGAATCTTATCCAATTCAATCATGAGATTTTTTTGAGTGTGCAACCTTCCAGCAGTATCAATAATTACCACATCGATTCCCCGTTGCTTGGCACTCTGTAAGGCATCATAAACAACTGAGCTGGGATCTGCAGCAACTTTTTTGGTCAGCTCTGCACCGGAACGATCCGACCAGATCGCCAGTTGCTCAATAGCTGCGGCTCTGAAAGTGTCACCTGCTACAAGCAGGACTTTCTTTCCCTTTTGGATATAGTGGTTGGCCAACTTTCCAATAGATGTAGTTTTCCCAGTACCATTGACCCCCACCACGAGAATAACGTGTGGACGTTCCATTGTAACGTCTGCAGTTGAATCATCTTCCATACGCTGTTTGAGATCATTCTTTAAGAATTCCACAATTGAATTCATCTCAACGACTTGGTTCAGAGGAAAGTTTTTACGCAGATCCTCTATGATTTCCATGGATAATTCAACACCTATATCGGCTGATATCAGTGTCTCTTCTATTTGCTCCAGCATATCCTCAGTGAGGGGAACTGATCCAGTAAATAATCTACTGATACGATTGTTGAATTGGGTGCGTGAACGACTCAGCCCCTGTTTTAGTTTACTAAATGCAGATGAAAATATCATGGAGTGACTCTTTAAATAGTATAGTTATTAATAATAAAGTGTTAAGGCTGTTTTTTGACGTCAACCTGGTAGAGATGATAATATAGTTTCATATAGAGGATTAAGGATATGGTTCCAACAATCAGAGTTGCATAGAGCAGATAATCTGCCCATGGATAAAGTTTGAATACCATGAGGATAAAAGTGATACTGGTGAGAAAGATGGACCACTTGCCTGTGCGATTGGCCTGCATGTCACGCTTGGAGTCCTTGCTTACCAGATAACCCAGTCCAAATATGAGCAGCTCCCTGAGTATAACAAAGGCCACAAACCAGCCGGGAATTGCCTCAGATACAGGTCTGGCAAAAAACAGCACACCAAAGGTGACTATCTTATCTGCCAGCGGATCCAGGAATTTCCCAAAGCGACTTACCTCATGGTAAGATCGAGCGAACCAGCCATCCAGATAGTCAGAAAACATGGCCATAACGATCCAGAATACAGCCCACATGGGAAAATTGGCCAATTGACCATCCCAGGCATTCAAAAGATATACAATTGGGAAGAGCATCAAAGCTCTTGCGAGCGAGGTGATATTCGCAAGGGTGAAAAACTTTTTGATGGATTCTGTGTTAGCCATTATTTGTCTCGAATCTGACGCCATATTCCTTTAAGTCAAAATCTGGATCGGAAAATAGATCCTCTGTCTTGCCTGCATGCCCAATTCTGCCATTCTCAAGACAGATCAAATTTGTAGAATGCCTCACAAACTCATAATTGTGTGAGATCAGGATGATGCTCGCATTCATAGCTTGCAAATTATCTATTTTTGATAGAAGCACCATGTTTTCTTTTACAGTAACACCAATATCCGGCTCATCCAGAATGAGTTGCGAAGGTTGTAAATAAAGCACACAAACCAGAGCCATGCGTCTACGTTCTCCCCCACTTAACAATAGAAACGGAAAGTCTAACATGTCCTGTGGATTTGCAAAGCCCATGTCAGTTAGCAAAGTTTTTAACAGCTCTGTATCAATTTCCTGAGCAAGCAGGTTATGCAATTGATCCACGAGATTCTCTGCAAACAAAAATCGTTCGAGGTATTGAGGCAGAAAATACCATCGCCCCCTCCCGTTCTGCTCCTCAGTTGATGCCAACGTTTCACCGAAAGTACTTTTACCGCTACCATTCTTACCCACAACACAGGTAAAACCCTCATCACTGAGTCTAAGTTCCCTGGTATTCAGCCCAAAGGCGTCTGCTCCTGGGTAGGTTTTTATCAATTCTGGTATATGGAGTGTCAAACTGATTCCACCCCTGGTTCAGGCTTATTCAGATCAATCAGGTGTGTGCCCCATGCAATTTCATTTTCGTATTGTGTCACATGTAAAATGGTATGGCCAGCTTCATGCGACTCAGCCAGATAAGCCTTTAAGATGTTTGCATGATTTTGATCAAGGTATGAGCTGGGTTCATCCAACAATAAAATAGAGCCTTGACTGGTCATGTATTGAGCCAGTGCCAATGCCTGGCGTTCACCACCGGACAGACTTTCAATCGACCGATGCAGGAAGCGGCTAAGATCAAGTTTATCAAGAGCCTTATCTATTGTGGATTGATGATGCCCCCGCTTATAGTTGAGCTCCTCAAAGACAGTTTCAGCAAAGAATAAATCTTCCAGACGTTGGGCCAGATAAGCAATCTGTCCCTGTCTCACCGATTGTGGATAACCAGCCCTGACTTTGTGTCCATTTACTGAAACTATACCAGATCCAGGACTTACCAGCCCCAGAATCAGTTTGATAAGGCTACTTTTACCCGATCCATTTCCACCGATAACGGTGACAAACTGACCTGGGTCAATACGAAGGTTTAGATTATTAAATATTTGTTTTGAATGCTGCTTCCAACTGTAGTTGAGGTTCAGGTTTTGAACCTGAATACTGGACCCCATGGATCTATTTCTCGCGTTGGATATTGAAATCGATAAACTGCATCATGGAGTGTTTAATGGGACTATCTGGGAAGTCAGCCAGACTAGATTTTGCCTGATCAGAGTAGTCCTGCAAGCGTTTCTTGGTATACTCCAGGCCGCCAAATCGATTTACAAATTCCAGAACATTTTTCTGAATCTCTTTATCACTACCCCTTTTGATCATGCGCTTGAATTCGCGTTCTTCCTGCCTGCTACTTTGCTGGAGAGCATGAATGATTGGCAGGGTGACCATATTGTGTTTGACATCAAGACCAATTGGCTTGCCTACGGAAGCGGCGCGACCTTCAAAATCAAAGAGGTCGTCTTTGATCTGAAAGGCGATACCAAAATTGCGACCGTATTCAAAAAGGGCATCCCACACCTTTTGATCATCAGAAGTTGTCATAGCCCCAAGCTTACAGCCTGTAGCCAATAAGGAAGCCGTCTTATCCTCAATCATATCGTAGTAGGCTGCTTCGGTCATGGTATCTGAGCGAGCACGATCAATCTGATCAATTTCACCCGTAACCAGCTTGTTGGCAGTGCTGGCCAACAATTCCAGCATTTCAGGATGTTTCAGACTGACCATTTTCACAAGGGCTTTTGAAAAGAGGTAATCCCCGATCAATACGCTAATTTTGTTGCGCCAGATGGAGTTAATGCTGGGTAATCCGCGACGGGTTTCAGCTTCATCAACCACATCATCATGAACCAGTGTGGCCGTATGAAGGACTTCAACCAGTGTGGCAGCAGAATAGGTCTGCTCGGTGCATTCACCGCTCAATTTGGCGGAGAGTAGCAACAACATGGGACGCATCTTTTTGCCCTTTTGGGCAATCACATATTTCATAACCTGATTGATCAGGAAGACATGTGATTTGAGGGAGTTTTCAAAATAGTGTTGAAAACTATTAAGCTCAGCCTGTATGGGTCTTAACAGGTCATCCAAGGAAATCTTCAAGTAGCTCGTCCTCTTTATTGATACCTTCAGAATTTTCGATCTCTTCTGATGCGTCAAGTTTTTTTTGTTTGACCAGTTTTGCGACGAAAATACTCACTTCATAAAGCAGTATCATGGGCATAGCTACTCCAATCATGGTAAAAGGATCAGCCGGTGTAAATATGGCTGAGACCATCAGGATGATCAGATATGCAAATTTTCTAATTTTTCTTAATATGGAAGGCGTTACAATCCCGATTTTCGCCATGATAAAAACGACCACCGGCAATTCAAAGGCCATTCCCGTGAAAAGTAAAAGTATGGTGATATAATTCAGATAGTCTGTGATGGTAACATAGTTCACCAGACCTTCCAGGCCATGATTAAGGATTGCAAAGAATTTCAAGGACCAGGGTATCATGATGAAATAGGAGAACAACGACCCAACGACAAAGCTGAAAATGGTGGTAATGATCAGCATGGGGGCAAAAGCCCGTTCGTCATCCAGTAACCCGGGTGCGATAAATTTCCAGACCTGATGAATGATGACAGGTAGCGAGAAAACGATACCCAGCACAATAGCAACTCTCATCTTAGCCAGAAAAACACCTAAAATGGTGGTATTCAACAATTCAAGACGAGGCTCTGTTTGTTCAATGGGCAGACTAAGAATCTGGATTAACTGATTGGAAAATATGAAACCTACCACAGCAAATAAAATGATACTGCCAAGGGCTTTTATGATTCTCCACCTTAATTCTTCAAGGTGTTCCAGTAAGGGCATTTCAGTATTGTTGGTTGCTGACATAATCGTTTAAGATAAAAGGATTAGAGGCTATAGAAACCGGAATTGAGTCCATGCCAAACAAATCTATAACGATCACTCGTCCCTTCCATATTTGCACAGCAGGACAATCTATATTAATGGATTTCCCGACATTCTTCTTAATCATGTGACATGCTGAAGTAAGTAATTTCGTTTTGACAAAGGTATTGGAAACTATTAATTTGCATCATACAGGTATCTAGTAAATGTATTGACCATGAAAAGCTATACACATACCAATCACCAGTCCCAAAAGTTGTGCACTTCTGGATTTTCCTTACTGGAATTGATGATAGTGATTGTTGTCATCGGCGTCCTGGCTGCGGTGGCGGTTCCTATCTATAGCAATAGCGTTGAGCTTGCTGTCAGAGCTGAGGGTGAAGCCACTCTGGGTTCCATACGTACTCAGGTGATGGCTTATTACGGGGAGTATGGTGAGGTCCCAAATGAAGCTCTTGGTAGAGTCATTGACCAGGACTGGCATGACATTCAACCGATGGAATTAGACGGTCACAACTTTAATCGGAACTCGTATTACTACCAGGGTGGCGGTAGTACCTACCTCATAGGTGTTCATCGAGGTGAAGTTATGGAGTTACATCGATCACTGAACCAGGATGGAGATTATGAGGATTGGGATGTCAATGTAGACGAATAACGCCATATTCTTTTAGTCCAGCCTCACCACCACCTCCACCATCAACTTTTCCCAACTAGACACACCGACAGGAAATTCAAAACATATCAATTGCTAACGTAGTTATGATTTTAAAAGGATTTGAACAATACGTCCAGGTGAAAGATTTTTTGAATCATGGAAAGCCAGGGTTGATTCTAACTTTTCCAATTTTTCTGCCGTCCAAAATTTCCGCATCACTTGCTCTTCTATCTGGGCTCGAATCTTGACAGACATGCGATCCTTGAAATTCTTTCTGATAATACCCTGGGTTTCCAGAAAGTGTTGGTGCGCCTGCAATGCATCCATAAGCTCGGAAATACCTTCGGCTTGGAGGGCACTTGTTTTTGCCACTCTAGGGGCCCAAATCCCGTGTTCAGGGTGCCGCATTTCCAGCATGGATTGAATTTGTGCAAGTGCCTGGTTTGACCCCTGGCGATCCGCCTTATTGATAATAAATAGATCGGCAATCTCCATGAGCCCAGCTTTCATGGCTTGGATATCGTCACCTGACTCAGGTACGAGAACAACCAGCGTGGAATCTGCCGCCTGGGCAACATCCAGTTCTACCTGTCCCACGCCTACGGTCTCATAAATTATAACATCATAACCCGCTGCATCAAAAATATCGGCAGCGTCCTGGGCCCGCATAGCAAGACCGCCATGACTTCCCCGTGTTGCCATGGATCTGATGAATACATCCTTATCAGCATAATGTCGGCCCATGCGTACCCGATCACCAAGAATAGCGCCACCGGTAAACGGGCTGGTCGGGTCTACTGAAATTACTGCCACCCGCTTATCGAGCTTGCGCCAAAATTCAATGATTCGATCAACCAGGGAGCTTTTACCAGCCCCCGGGGGGCCTGTTACACCAATTCGATAGGCCTGACCAAGATGCTGGAAGAGGGCATCGGTCAGTTCCATATCCAGATTATCCGCATTTTCTACAAAAGAAAGCGCCCGGGATATTGCCAGGCGCTTGGAATTCAGTATTCCATCAAGATCGAATTTCATATCAGGCGAAAATCAGAATTTGAGCTGATATATTTCCTTAAATTTACTATACTTCCGAATCACAACCTTTTGACCATCCCGGGACAACCAGTTTTTTTCTTCCAATTTTTTCATCATGCGGGAAACAGTCTCACGCGTTGTACCTGCCATATTGGCAATATCCTGCTGCATGGGCATATTGGCCAGGGTCACATCACCCATCTTATAGGTGCCATTCTCTTCGGCCAGCCCAATCAGGATGGAAGCGATCTTCCCCTCTGCATCGCTAAGGGTCAAATATTCAAGATGCATATCCGTTTTTCTTAGACGCAGTGCTAGCTCCATGAGCAGAGCTGTAGCAACCTTGGGATGATGTTCAAGCAAATCGAGAAATTCCCGTCGGTTGATGGTCTGGATTTTACATTCGGTGAGGGTGATCACATTAGCAGAACGGGTTTCACCATCAAGGATGGCTAGTTCACCAAAGAAATCACCTTCGCGTAAAAAGGCCAGCACAGCCTCACGACCATCTTCAGCCAGACGCGTTACTTTAACTGATCCAGATTCAATAATAAAAAAGTTATCTCCGGCTTGCTCCTGATGAAGGATGTGTTGATCCTTTTCAT
Source organism: Fidelibacterota bacterium (assembly GCA_016844955.1). Lineage (GTDB taxonomy): Bacteria > Fidelibacterota > UBA8477 > UBA8477 > JABMPR01 > JABMPR01. The sequence continues at coordinate 7,367 of JAERTH010000116.1, forward strand.
AGGATTTTTCCTGACAAACTTCTGCCAGATGGGAGAGCACCTTCTCACTTAAATCTGAGAATAGCGGAACCAACCTCAACGTATCTTGGATTTCTTCAAACCGTTCGCTCATCATTCTCTCCTCGATCCATAAGACTTAATTTAATTCTAACCATTCAATAAGTTGAATTATTCACCCTAAATAAACTTCGCAATGCGATAATGCTTAAAGTATACCGAAATGCATCAAAGCAAAAACAGAAATTTTCTTTTGTTTAAAAAATTGCTAGCCGTCGATGCCTGGTATCCCTACGCAAATGATTGATTTTTAATTCCACTTAAAGCGTTGACAGAGGCCTGGTGCGCATCTATATTCGCGGGCATTTTTGAGGAGAAAGAAAAAATATGCCTGTAAAAAAGACCATCGCTAAACGCATTAGACAAGCTGAAAAAGCTCGTATACGAAATAAGCATTATAACTCACTGATGAAAACAGCCATCAAAAAAGCCATGGCCACTGAAGATGCAGAAAATGCTACTGCACTTGGACGTTCCGCCATTGTAATAATTGATAAGGTTGCTGCCTATGGAATTATCCACAAGAACAAAGCAGCTAATCAAAAGTCACGTGTTGCCAAACACATGGCGACCTTTTCATAGGGTACTTTTCATTTTATAGTCCCTGGGACTATATTTTTCATTGAGACCGGTGATTCACCGGTCTTTTTTTTCTTTTTTTTGTCTGCCCCCCGCCGGACATTGAGTTTACCGAAATGTCCAATTGTGTTAAGCGAGCTGTGTCATAAAAGATACTACCAAGACTCGAAGACGCCAACTGCCACAAAATTGATTTAGCGATTCATAGATTTTTTTGTCTCTGTGGTAAAAAGGCTTCGAGCCTCAGCCACCGAGGTATCTGGACATTGAGGCTCCCTGTCGGGGCGTAGCTCAACGAGCGAAGCCTGACCGAAACGTCCATTTATTCTGGATAGATTGTGGTTGTATTAGGCACCACAAAATCTCAAAGACACTAATTATCACAAAATTGTTGGTGGTACTTTGAGTTTTAGTGTTTTCGTGTCTTAGTGTTTAGTAAACTTCGTTTGTCAGACAATGAACCGAGCCACCGGCATAGCGAAAACTGTCCAGTGGAGTCACATAGCGTTGTATGCCAAGGTCCTGCAACTTCTCTTCAACACCTGGAGTGGTGAATTTGCTACTATTGACCATGATTCCCGGGGCGATTAGCGCGTTAACGGCATAATCTCCCAGTCGGTCTGCTTCACCGGATGAATCCATGGCAGAGACTTCAATAACATCAACACCCAGGTCTCGGATGCTCTGCATACTTCTCGGGCATAGCTTGTCAGCGGTGACGATAACCGCCACCATACAATTTTCAACTGAGACAACTGGTGTAAAGACCGTATCGAGATGATACCCTTCAGATTCAACCAGGATATAGTGATCTGGTCGAATGATTTCACGAACAAAATCATGACCCAGCTTATTTGAGCGTGAAAGCCCTCCGAAGTAAAAGCTGCCCCGTGCTGTCTCTAGATAATTGATGTCCCCACCCTCAAGCAGAGCGCCGGTAGGTAGGGTAACTACTGTTTTTCCCAATTTTGATTCGATGAGCCGGGTATGGAACTCGCCTTCATACATCCTATCCTGGACACTAAAGCGACTCTTGATCCAGATTCCCCTGAAAATCAAGCCGGAGTCTCGAATAAATACAGCATCATGATAAAGGCTGTCGGGTCGATTGAGTTCTTCAGGAAACGGAACAATATGCAAATGAAAGCCAGCTGTGAGCAGGGTATGCACAAAATTCAACCATTCCTGTCTTAGTGCGGACTGATCCGGAATAATTCCCTTCTCGTGAGCATACAAGGTGGCAAAGTTGATGCTGGATTCTGTTTCTCCCTGGTGAATAGGATAACCTTTATGCCACATACCGCGGACATCTTTAGTAACGGGGGCGAGACCCAATAAAATGATCTCTCGATTGTGTAGGTTTTGATTCATGCGTGGAAGATAGGCTGAAAGTTAGAAGTTAGTAGTTAGTAGTTAGCGGTTAGATGATAAATGCCACTACATCGTGGACTCTATTCTGTGCCATAACATCGTGGACTCTCTTGCAACAAATCAAGATGTAAAAAGTAAGAAGGAATAAACTTAGTGGGAGTAACTGTGCATAAAAAGTAGCGATCAAGAGCGACAGACAGCTATTGATAGATATTTAAATGACGAACAACCAAAAAGTATTTATGTCTCAATGGGAAGATCAAAGTCCTGGTTTTTCAAATGGCTTGACAGATACAAGTCAGGTGAAGTAGAATGGTATATTGATAGCCCCAGAAGTCCAAAAGCGGTTTCGCGAAAAACAAATTGTGAAATGGAAGAGATCATCAAATTGACCCGCCAGAGTCTTTATAATCAGGACGTGTTCTATGGTGCCCAAGCCATCCATTGGGAGCTCTCTGAACAGGGTATTTCATTTCTACCCTCCTTAATAACAATCAACAGGATTATCAGTCGTAATGATCTCACACATCGTCGTACAGGACGCTATGAGTCCAAGGGTATTCCCTACCCACAGTTTGAGACAAAGGTTCCTAATTATCGTCACCAGTTGGATTTTGTTGGCCCTCGTCATTTAAGAACTAAAGGAAAGGCAATACGTTTTTACAGTCTTAATGTTGTAGATCTAGCTACAGGGCGATGTGGAACTCAGCCTTTATGCAATAAGAGTGGGAATGCTGTATATGATACTATATGGGGAATCTGGAAGCGTTTAGGCATGCTCAAACATCTCCAAGTCGACAATGAATTCGCCTTCTATGGTAGCCCAACTCATCCACGTGGAATGGGTCCGTTAATCAGGTTATGTCTTAAGTACAATATTGAACTATGGTTTACTCCTCCTGCTGAGCCATGGAGAAATGGAGTAGTAGAACAGTTCAATTTTCACCACCAGCAGAAGTTTTTGGATCGTGTTGTTATGAAAAGTAAAGCGGAGCTTGAGGCAGGCTCTTTAAAATATGAGTACAAGCATAACAGCCGATACCGTTACAGCAAATTAGGAGGTAAAACACCGCTGGCTGCTTTAGAAAATCAAAAGGGAGTCAAGCTTCGATTTCCTGATCCAAAGGAACCAGTTCCTTCCATGTCCTTAGCAAAATCTAAGACTGGAAGCTATCATTTGATCAGGCATATACGTGGTGATGGTGTCCTCAATGTTTTTGGTGAGAAGTTTACACTTCCTCCAGAGCTTCAATATGAATATGTGGTAGCAACTGTGGATGTTGAGCAGCAACGATTATTAATCTTTCATGACAAAATACAGAGGCTTGACTATGAATATATATTACGTTGAAGAAGCTAACTTAAATGAACAATGTTTTAGATAAGTCTACGATGTGGTGGCACTTTTTAGAGTCCACGATGTTATGGCACTCATCAACTAGCCGTTAGATTTCTGGATTCCTTCCCATAGCCCCTGCAAATACATCAGTCCCATCGCTCGATCATACAAGCCATAGCCTGGCGTTCCTGTCTCCCCCCAGATCATACGCCCGTGGTCTGGTCGCATGGGACCCTCATATTTATGCTGGTACAATTTCTTCATGATGGCATGCATATCCAATTCACCAAATTCAGATGGGTGTGGAGCTTCATGGAATTTTTTCTCTGTATCATGTTGGATGTTTCTCAGATGAACGAAATTGATGCGTTGCTGTTTAGCGAATACATCTGCGGCCTCAACCATATCTATTGATTGGTTTGCTCCCAGGGAGCCTGTACACAGGGTTATTCCATTGGCTGGTGAGTCCACAGTGTCAACCAGACGCTGCAGTCCCTCAATACCGGTAATGATGCGCGGCAACCCAAACACAGACCAGGGTGGATCATCCGGATGAATGGCCATAAGTACACCTGATGCTTCAGCAACCGGTATGACTTTACTCAGGAAGTATTCCAAATTATTCCAGAGTTGTTCCGCGCTCATGGCCTGATAGGCACTCAGTAGCTCATTCAGTTCTTCAGCAGAATACTTGACCCAGGCTGGCATATCTGGTGTTCCGTCAGAAAAATCAAAATTTGAGAGTTTTTCCTCATCATACTCTAGGGCAGTGGCACCATCTTCGAGCTCATGCTCAAGATCAGTTCTCACCCAATCGAATACGGGCATAAAATTATAACAGAGAACAGGGATTCCCACCTTCCCCAAATTGCGAATGCTCTCACAATAATTTGCGATCCACCGATCGCGGTCTCCCCTGCCCAGCTTTATTTCTTCATGAATTGGAATGCTCTCAATAACACTCAACTTCAACCCAGCCGCTTCAATTGTCTCTTTCAGCTCAGCGATGGCCTCTACCGACCATACGTCGCCTACGGGGAGCTCAAACAAAGAGCCCACCACATCTCTCACACCCGGGATTTGACGGATATATTCCAGAGTTACAGGATCATTTTCACCAAACCATCTAAAACTTGAATACATGCAATACTCCTGATCAAACGCCGCTATACGCTGAAAATCCACCATCCACCGGTATGACTGCTCCAGTAACAAACCTGGAAGCATCAGAAGCCAGCCAGATGGCACTACCGATGAGGTCTTCGGGTGACCCAAATCGAGCTTGTGGGGTGTGATCAATGATTTTATTGCCACGCTCGGTTAGCTCTCCCGTGTCCTTATCCGTGAGTAGAAATCGATTCTGCTCAGTGAGAAAGAAGCCTGGGGCCAGTGCATTCACTCTTAAATCAGGTGAATATTCCTGGGCCAGATGGACTGCCAGCCAATGGGTGAAGTTTGATACGCCAGCCTTGGCAGCAGAATACCCCAACACACGGGTCATGGGGCGAGTAGCGCTCATGGAGGAGATGTTGATGATATTCCCGGTGTTTGATTCAGCGAAATATTTCCCAAAAACTTGAGATGGCAGGATGGTGCCACTGAGATTCAGTTTAGTTACGAATTCGAGACTTTCCTGTGGAATATCAAAAAATGATAGATCAGGTGAAGTTGTCGCACCGGGAGAATTGCCTCCGGCACCATTGACCAGTATGTCAACCCCGCCCAGTTCGCTGATACAGGTTTCCAGTGCTGTTAAAATGCTGGCTTTGTCCAGAACATTGACTTCAACGCCTATATGTCCTGAGCCAAGCTGCCTGGCCAGGTCCTGTGCGCGATCCACTGCCAGATCCAGAATAGCGATTCTGGCACCTGCCTCTGCAAATCCTTGGACCAATGAAGCCCCCAGGACTCCTGCCCCACCTGTAATGGCAATTCTTTTGCCATTTAAATCAAACATATTCATGTAAATATTTTATCCTTATTATTTTTCTAGATATACCCAAATAGTCTCGGTAATGCTTCTGTCAACCATGGGATGTAAGTGATCAACATTAATACTGCGATCATCACGACATAAAAGGGTAACAGGGACTTGGCCAAATTGCCGATGGTGGTCTTGCCAATCCCGCATCCAACGAATAGCACCGTTCCAACGGGTGGTGTAGTTAATCCAATGCACAGGTTCAATATCATCATGATACCAAAATGCAGTGGCGAAATACCCAGAGTTGCCACTACGGGCAGAAATATGGGCGTAAAGATCAGGACAGCTGGTGTCATATCCATAAAGGTTCCGACTACCAGGAGGATCAGATTGATGATTAGCAGGATGAGGAATTTGCTCTCAGTCATGCTCACCAGGGCATGACTGATACTCTGAGGGATATTTTCATAGGAAAGAATCCAGGACATGGCAGATGAAGCACCAATGAGGAGCATGACCATGGCTGTGATTTCAACCGTTCTCAGCAATATTTCATGGAGCTGTTTTACTTTCACCTCCTTGTAAAACACCACAGAGAGTAATAGCGAATAGAGCACCGCTATTGCCGAGGCTTCGGTTGCTGTAAATATGCCTCCAATGATTCCACCGATTACGATGACAATCAACATGAGACTTGGGATGGCATCAGCCAGCTTTCTGAAGGTGTAGATTAGTGTTGGTCGATCGCCTTTGGGATATTTCCTGATGGTTGCAATAATTGCAGCAGCACCAATCAAACCCAGACCCAATAAGATCCCCGGGATATACCCCGCGATAAAAAGCGCAGCGATGGAAACCCCTCCACTTGCCAGAGAATACACAATCAGAATATTGCTGGGTGGGATGAGTAATCCGGTGGTCGAGGCGGTAACGGTAAGAGCAGTATTGAAATTTTTATCGTAACCTTCTTTGTTCATCACCGGGATCATAAATCCACCGATTGCAGTGGTAGCAGCAGCTGCGGACCCTGAAATTGCACCAAAGAACATACAGGCCACCACATTGACATATGCCAAGCCGCCGGGGAACATCCCGACCAGGACTTTTGCAAAATCTATCAGACGTCGAGCGATACCTCCACGCCCCATGAGCTGTCCAGATAGAATAAAGAAGGGAATTGCCAGGAGGGCAAAACTATCAATACCTGTAGCCATTCGCTGGGCAATGGTTGTTATGGCTGGCCCAACAGGAATGGTGAATAACATTGTGAACATGGTTGAGAGTCCAATGCTGAAGGCTATGGGTACATTGAAGGCAACCAGAATAATGAAACTGACAATGAGAACCAGTATTGACATATCCATTACTTCACCTCCTCAGTTATCTCTCGACCTTTTATAGCATCGAGAATGACATCCAGTGAGTAGATAATCATGATGGTACCACTCAGAGGCAAAACTGTATAGATATACCCCATTTTTATCCCAAGGGAGGCTGAAATTTGCTTCAGGGTAAAGGTGAGTGAAACGAGTTTAATCCCACCTATTACCAGGATCAAGGCAGAGAAGAGGATGATTGCCAGATAGATACCAATCATGAGCATATCTTTCTGACGACCATGCAATTTTGTGGTCATGATATCGATCCCCAGGTGTGCCCTGGTTCGTAGCGCATAGGCCCCTCCCAGAACGCCAATCCAGATCAATAGAAAGCGGGCGAGTTCTTCAGTATATGAACTTGGTGATGTCATTAGAAACCGGGTAAACACTTGCCAGGTAACCACCAGGACTATGGCAGCCATGAGGAAAACCAGAAAGTTGGATAACAATTTATCGATCAGTGCAATTAGAGATTTCATGCGTCTATATCCTCAACGGTTTCAATAGCATCAATTTCCTGAATGAGATCATAAACAGGTGTCCCCTTATAGCTCTCGTGCATGTCCCTCACCGATGCCTGAAATGGCGATTTTGCTGGATATATCACTTCTACACCGGCTTTTTTCACTTCTGTCAGCGCATGATCTGTTGATTCTTTCCAGAGTTTTCTCTGATAAATCACAGATTCGTCAACAGACTCCTGTAACCATCCCTGCTGTTCCTTTGAAAGTGACTTCCAGACAACTGTGCTGATAAGGAGAATATCTGGAACGGAGGTGTGCTCATCCAGGGAATAATACTTACAGACTTCATAGTGTTTGGAAAGATAGAAGCTGGGAGGATTGTTTTCTGCCCCATCCACAACGCCCTGCTGCAAGGCGGTATAGAGTTCTCCCCAACTGATGGGTGTGGCAGAACCACCTAGCGCCTGTACCATTTGAACTGCAGTTTGGCTCTTCATCACTCTAATTTTTAAGCCCTGAAGATCCACAGGTGAATTAACCGGGTTCTCCTTGGTGTAAAAACTTCGGCTACCAGCGTCATAGTAGCCCAGACCTCTTAGCCTGAAATCCTGTCCAGCCAGGAGGATATCCCTCCCAATTTGGCCCTTTAATATCTGCCACAAATGTTGTTCACTGCGAAACACATATGGAATGCTAAATAGCTTCATTTCAGGCACAAATGATTCCATAGGACTGGCGGAGACCTTGGTCATGGCCAGACTACCTATCTGTAGTAATTCAATCAGTTCGCGCTCTCCCCCGAGTTGACCGGATGGATAGATGTCCATTTGCATTTGTCCCCGAGATTTTTCAGACAAACGCTCCGACATAAAAACCATGGCCTGATGTACTGGATGTGAGGGATCAAGTCCGTGAGCCAACTTAATGATAGTCTTATCAGAACGGACAGTACATGACGAAAGCACAGTTAACACGAATAGAACTATGAATATTGAATGTTTTCCCAGTTTTGACATATGAGAATCTTTCATGTTAGAGGTTGTAGGCGGACTTTACCAGATCGTAGGCCAATGCTTTGCCCATCTCACGGGCAGTGTTCAGCTCTATACGGTGGGTAGCCACCAGGGTTGCCAGATAATTTGAGTCAACTCGACGACTCAAATCATGACGAGCAGGAATTGAGAGCAATGCGCGGGTATCATCATTAAATCCAACCGTGTTATAGATAGATGCAGTCTCTGTGGTCAATTGACGAAAGCGGGTCATACCATCAATACTGTCATTAAACCACCAGGCAGGACCCAATTTGAGCGCAGGATAATGACCAGCCAATGGGGCCATCTCGCGAGCATAATTGGTTTCGTCCAAGGTGAAAATGATAAGCTTAAATTTTAGGTTGTTGCCATGTTTGTTTAGCAAAGCATGCAGATTGCGGGTGTATTCGGTCTGAATAGGAATATCGGCCCCTTTATCTGCACCAAATGTTTTCATCACCTGGTCATTATGATTTCTATATGAGCCTGGATGAATCTGCATAACCAGTCCATCCTCTGTGCTCATCCGAGCCATTTCCATGAGCATGTGCCCACTAAACCTGGCTGCATCCTCTAGACTCACATCACCCCTCAAAGCACTGGAGAAGATGCGCTCTGCCTCATTTGAGCTCAGTTCATGGGTATAGGGAGTTTCCACACCATGGTCAGTTGCTGTGGCTCCCATTTCCTTAAAAAATTTCCGGCGCTGTTCCAATGCTGAGATGTAAGTGGCAAAAGAATCCAGCTCCTCAGCAACCAGGGCCTCCAACTCATGAAGATTCTCTTTCCATTCAGGATGAAGCAGATTTGTCACTGAGTCAGGTCGAAATGTAGGTATTACCTGGCCTTCCCAGTCCGCATCTCGAATGGTCTGATGGTGTGCAAGGGTATGAGTGGCATTGTCTGTGGTGGAAATGAGCTCAATTTTGAATCTGTCCAGTATGTTGCGAGGCAGAAATTCTGTAGTTTTAAGCGCAGCATCAATGCTATCATAAAATAGTGGACCGGATTTTTCATTCAGTGTGTCATGGATGCCGAATACTTCATGAAAAACATGATCAAACCAGGCACCTACTGGTGTGCCTGCAAACAGGTAGTAGTTTCTGGCAAAAAGCTGCCAGATTTTTTTTGGATCTGTCTCAGTTGCCTGACCATCCAGTCTTTCGATCCCTAAATCTTCAAGCTTGATACCCTGTGAATAGAGCATTCTGAACACATAATGATCTGGTATTATAAGCAGATTTGCGGGATCGCTGAATGGGTTATTCTCTGCAAACCAGCCTGGATCAGTATGTCCATGTGGAGACAGAATGGGCAGGTCTTTCACTTCAGCGTATAACTCACTGGCAATGTTGCGAATAGCAGGGTCAGGACTGAAGAAGCGATTGGGATTAAGTCTGTTTTTCACAGATTTAATGGATGTATTCAACGCACGACCTCTTTCAGAAACTGCTTGAATTCGGTGGCAAACTCAGGTCGCTTGAGACCAAACTCTACAATGGTTTTCAGGTAGTCCATTTTATTGCCGATATCATGACGCTTACCCTGGGCCCTTAATGCATACAATGATTCACGTTCCATGAGGATATTCATGGCATCCGTAAGCTGAATCTCACTGTGTTTTCCTGGTTTGGTACTTTTCAGACATTTGAATATTTCAGGAGTCAGGATATAACGTCCAGCGAATGCCAGGTTGGAGGGAGCATCCTGCTCATCAGGCTTTTCAATCATGCAGTCAATTTTTTTGAGGTGCTGGGAAATGTCCTTCCCACCCACAATGCCATAACGTGATACCTTTTCCTGAGGTACCGCCTCTACTGAAACAACGGATTGCTGGTACTGGTCATAGATATCCATGAGTTGACGGGTAACCGGAATAGTTGCATCCACAATGGTATCGCCGAGCAATACGGCGAAGGGTTCATCCCCTACATGTTGCCGGGCGTGCAGTATGGCATCACCCAGACCTTTGGTTTCTTTTTGTCGGATGTAATGGATATCAGCCATCCCATCGATTTGCTTCAAAATGTTGTACCAGCTTTCATCTTCTTTCTGGCTCAGGACTTGCTCCAATTCCCAATTGCGGTCAAAATGATCTTCAACAGCACGTTTGCCCTTGCCTGAAATAATGAGAATATCTGTAATCCCTGAATCGATGGCTTCCTGGACCACATACTGAATCACCGGGGTATCAATAATGGGAAGCATCTCTTTGGGTTGAGCCTTGGTGGCAGGTAAAAACCTCGTACCTAATCCAGCTGCAGGAATGACTGCTTTTCTTAGCATGTTGAATTTACCTCAAGTTAAAATTGGTTTTAGGACGCGGACCTTGATCCGCTTCATTTCAGAAATGAGTCTCATTAGCATGTTTTCATTCTTGTACAGGCCAACAATAGATCCACCTGAACCAGAAAATTTGGCCGAAGCGCCACAGGCTCTAGCGGTTTCTACCATTTGCAGGTTTTCTGCGCTGATGTTCATTATCTTTCTCCGGAGATCGAAATTCTGATTGATGAGCTGGCTCAAGCCGTCCAGGTCCTGAGAGATTATCTTCTCTTTGCCTATTTCAGCCAAACTGGCGATTTCCTCAAGCGTCTCAACTACCAGAGCCTCACCCTGATGATACCTGACGTAAATATCATTCAGCACAGTTCCAGATACTTTTCCAAGTTCTTCCTTGTACGCGATAAAGACATTATTTGAAAAAAAGGGTGATAGTCGCTCATAAACCCCATGATTATGGCGTTTAAAATATTTCTGTTCAAAATCCATATAAACACAACCCCCATAGACTTGGATCACGCGGTCCTGCAATCCTGCATTGATACCCAACTCCTGAACTTCCACATTAAGGATGAGTGTGGGCAACGCTGCTTGGGGAATATCTATCTCATAAAATTTCATGAGGGCGAACATGGTAGCTGAAATAATGGCGCTGGAGCCTGCCATACCTACTTGCCTTGGAATAGTTGACCGATAACGAATGGTAAAGTTGTGATTTGACAGTTCCAGATCATGTTTGCGACAATATTCAGTGAATTTTTTGATAGACGCCTTGATCAGACGCTCCCCGCCGTAGTATCCATGCAGCTCAATCCTGCTCAGCAGACTTGACAGATTGGAAAATGAATTCACATCCTCAGGATCTGGCTCAATGCGTAGTTCCGGGCTTTCGTAGAGTGTGACTTTCGCGCCAAAATTCTTGATTGAAATGGAAATGGTTTTCCCAAAGTAGCCATCTGATGGATTTCCCAAAAGTCCAGCGCGCGCGTAGGCCCTTTCTTCAATGATCATTATCTGCCCATCCACCCACCATCAACCAGGATGGTTGTACCATTGATGTAATTGGAGGCTGGTGAGGCCAGAAACACCACTGTGCCAGCTATGTCTTCCGGTTCTCCCCATCTACCTGCGGGAATGCGATCAAGTATAGATTTGTTGCGAACTGGATCAGCCTGGAGGGCAGCGGTATTGTCTGTGGCGATATAACCTGGTGCCACCGCATTCACGTTTACACCTTTACCGGCCCATTCATTTGAAAGTGCCATGGTAAGGGTTTTGATGCCGCCCTTGCTGGCTGCATAACCAGGAACCGTAATACCCCCTTGAAAGGACAACAGTGAAGCAATAAAAATGATCTTACCCGAACCTCGCTCCAGCATCCTTTGGCCTAATTCACGACTGAGGATGAATTGTGAACGCAAGTTGACATCCATGACCTCATCCCAATATTCATCTGGATGATCACTTGCAGGTTTTCTCATGATGGTTCCAGCATTGTTCACCAGGATATCTATGTGTTCAGGATTGGTTTTCAATGTTGATGTAAACTCACTAACTGCCTGTCTGTCAGAGAGATCACAGGTATACCCCTTAAATGATTCCCCCCGATTCTGGCAATATTGTTCCAGTTCATCAAATTTGCCTGAGCGGGAAACTGCAATAATGTTTGCACCTTCATCAGCCAGGGCTTTTCCAATGGCCAGACCAATGCCACGACTTGCACCAGTCACCATGGCTGTCTTATCAGTCAGAGAAAATGTGTTTTGGTCCATGATTACCTCAAGGTCTCCATATCAATAAAATCCATATCAGCAAAAGCCTGATTTTCCCCACCCATACCCCAGATAAAGGTATAATTACTGGTACCTGCAGCGGAATGCATTGACCAGCTGGGACTGATAACGGCCTGCTTGTTCTTAATGACAAGTGCCCGCATTTCATCTGGTTTACCCATGAAATGAAAGGCCCGGTCCTTTGGATCAAGTTTGTAATACATGTAGATTTCCATACGGCGTGGATGCAGATGGGGTGGCATGGTGTTCCAGACCTGTCCGGAACCCAGTGAGGTAATTCCCATAACGAGTTGACAGGTATCTAGCGCACCAGGATGTATAAGCTTTGTAATACGGCGCATGTTGGCTGATTCTGCCTGACCCAGTTCTTCTACATCACCCATGCTATTTTTGATCAATTTTGTAGGATAGGTGGCATGGGCGGGAAAGCTCATAAGGTAGTACTCAGCTGGAGCAGTACTGTCGTCGCTCATAAAGCTGATATCCTCAGAACCTTTACCAATGTATAAAGCATCACCATGCTCCAGATTATAAGAAGTTCCATCAACCATTACTGTACCGGATTGGCCAATGTTGATTGCGCCAATTTCACGGCGTTCGGCAAACATTTCAGTAGCCATTTCCTGAATGCTGCCAACCAGTTTAAGTGGTTTGCCCCTGGGAACGGCAGATCCAACAATGGCCCGATCTACATCAGCATAGAGCAGTTTCAGTTCTCCGGGAATAAAGAGATTTTCTACTAGAAAATTCTCACGCATCTCAGCTGTATTCATGCGTGGGTAGGCTTTGTCGTTAGGTAGGTATCGGGTTTCCATAGTTACTCCATCTACTTATTAATCAATTTTGATTTAATATTTCAATCCTAAGCGGATTATTCTTCTGGTTGATATAGGCTTCCATGATACGGAGCCAATCTGTTTCATTTTTTAACCAGGGGCTTTTGGACCAGCCTGCCCCTGCGGCATAGGCCACCACTCCAGATTCCGGGTTTGGCAATTCCATGAAATATTGATTTCCATACTTTTTTATAGGTGAATTATGCGACAATGGTTCACGCACAATAGCGGTCCCAATGCTGCCATTTGCAAGTTTAAAGGGTTCATACACTGAGAGGTAATCGTCTGAACTATTGACACTTACAGGCTCCAGGCCAGGTATGGGATGGGCCAATTGTCCTGCCACCAACATCCAGTTTTCCCCAAGTTTTTGGGATACCTCAATTTTGCTTTCGAACTGATTAAAAAATTTCCCCGCATCCAGCGTGATACGTTTGGTTTCCTTTACGATGATTGAATCACTACCCCAGGGGGCATAGTCCAATTCGAAAACAAACCGTAAGGGTCCATCCGCCAGGATACGATAGGTGGTAAAATTATGTGCCGTATAGAGCGTGTCGTCCATTAGTAACCCCAATCCACCTGCGCCAAGGGTAGGACCAACCTTATACAGATCGGCTCCTTCACCATGGTCTTTGTGGTAGTTACCATTCGAATACCATTTGTCGATGATAGGATAATCCACACTTTTCACCCACACATCTACCCCACTACTGATCTCTCCTGTGGCTTCCAAGGCAGGTCCATACATCCTGAATGCAATTCTGTCATTCTCCCAGGCAAAATCATCCATGCGCTCAGGCACAAAGCGACCAAAAACTTTTGATTTGGGACTGACTAATGCTTCGGTGGTATTACTGAGCTTTATGATCTTGCTTTCATTACCTGCCAGGGAGACCTGAACCAGCAGATCATCCCAGATTCCATCCTGATCAAGATCCAGGGTCTGTGTCATAAGTGGCGCTTCGGCCTGATCAGTCTCCGCCAGAATGAGCTGATCACAATCAAGTCCAGGTCTCAGAGTTTCTCGACCCAGCGAGATGATCTCATTTTCACGAGTCATATCAATAGTATTCTCGACTTGAATATGCATCTCCTGATTGGCACATGATACTATGTTCCAGATAGTTACAAGAATTAATACATGTAAAATATGGCGTTTCATATTATCCCTCTTCAAGCCATAGTACGGGTTGTCGGAGTGGGAAGTTTCTCAGGCCTTCCTGAGTTTTTGGCAGGGGCGCAAAGGTCTTCCAGAGATCCATATATACATCCTCGCCTAAAGCTTGATGGGCAAATAACAGGGCTGGATGGCGTGCTGGCCATTCGTCCCAATACATCACATCAGGTTCCAGGGGCCACTTTGATTTATCCTTTATATAAGGATAAATGTATTGCATCGCTTTGCCCATGCTCTGACCACTCTCCAGCTCAAAAGTCCAGAGATTATCATCAGTTGTACTAAGGGTATGACAGACAGAGGCCATCATGTCCATATTGAACAGAGAATAGCCATAAGGTTTGGTTCTGGATAGTTCTAGATGGAAACTTCCATCATTAGACATCTGATTGGGTAACAGAACCGTCTTATAACGATCGCGGCAATATTCCAGAACTTCGTTATTTACTGTCAATCTGGCAAATGCTGCCGCTTGAAGTACCCAACAGGTCCCATGATTGTTCTTGCGGTCGCGTTCATCAATACCGTATTCGTGTGTGGTCATCCAGGTGAGAAATTCTGCAAACCATGCCTGATATTGCATGTACTCTGCTTGTGGAATCAATCCTGCCTGGTTGAGTTTAATCAGGGCTTGAGCAGGCTCCACCAGATGAATCCCATCAATTAGACCTACTCCACGACCAGGCACTCGACCTTTGATCGCCTGCGCGTAGGCCATATTTGGGGCCATCCGTGTATCTGGATTCAAGAACCAGCTTTCGAGATGCACCAGAGCATAATCAGCATAGGATTCCTCTCGAGTCACCACATAAGCTGCGGTTAATGTGGCAACATTGATACTCATCTCACGCATGGCTTGTCGGTGGAGTACAAAGTTGTCTGGATTGGTCATTCCATCTTTGCGAATATAGGGTCCATCCAGATCTTCAGGATTGGGCCACCAATAGTCCCCTTCTGAATAGAAATCATGAGGTCCACCCTCACTACGATCACAATAACCTTCTGTTATCACGCGAGGAGTATTGTGGATAAGATTGTCTGCAGATTCAAGGATCCAGGCCCGATCATGGGCCATGACCGTCTCGTACAGGGAATGTTCAACCTTTTCATCTGAAACAGGTTCAATTGATTTGTAAACACATGTAACCAGCAACAAGGCAATGGATAAAGATACTGGGAGTTTTAAGTGATTCATGGTGTGGTAATCCTGGTATAGCTCCCCTTGAAATCCTGGGTTCGGGCTTCGATGGTGGTAATTCCTGCATCACCGGGAATAAACTCTATTGCGGCTTTGCCACTGGCAAATTCGATAACATCGCTCCCTGTGGGTGTGCCCTGGTAGCGCAACAGGTCACCTGGACCGTTTACATCAAAATAGACTCGCTGGTTGTATTGGGGACAAAGCTCACCCTGCTTGTCTACCACTTTGGCCTGGATCAAGTAATTGCCGTTGGGCAGGCGTATACTGGACAGGCTTACGTCCTCTGGCTTCCCGGGTCTTCCAATATTGTAGCGGAGTTCATGCGTATCTCGTGAAGCCTCAGTACCCTGTGAATACCCAATCGCTTCCAATTGATTTTGCCCTTCTGTGAAAACCACATCCCAATGAAATCCGCTGGCCGGATAATCCTGAATATCTCTTTGCTTCCGGCCCAGGGCTTGACCATTGTGTATGAGTTCGACCTCATCACAGTTGCTAAAGACTGAGATTTCTCTCGATTCATCAGGTTGCCCAAAACGTTCTTTCCAAGTATGGGATTCGATATAACAAAAGCTGGGGTTTTTGGTCCAATAACTTTTAAACACATAGTAAGCATCTTTAGGTTTTCCTTCACGATCTACCAGCCCTTTTTGATTGATGTAGGGTATGGCATTTTCCGGTCGTAAAGGGGTACCAAAGTCCTTGAAAGCCCATTGGGCATTGCCTGAAAGCCAATCAGCACTTTCGGAGACTCTCAGGTGCCAGTCAAAAAGATCCACGATATAGGATTCGCTCCAGTCACCAGACTGGGAGACTTTTTTCACATTGATCATATTGGGCTTTTCATCCCATTCATCAGCTTTCACAAAACCTTCGCCGGTGATGGGATTCTCAGTGTGGCGACCAACATGACTTGAACCACCATACTCCATGTGGAAAAAGTGTTTATATTTTTTGTTGGATTTCTCTATGGCCTGTTGAAAAGTCTTGTAGACTCCTGAATACCACCCAGCCCATATGGAGGGTGAAAAAACATCTGTGATCTCTGCCCCATCATAAAATTTCCGCATGGTGGTCAAGCGAGAGGGATCAAGTTCATGTGCCAGATCATTAAGATGTGAGACATAGGCTTTTAACTTGTCAATATCACCACCGCCCTCAAAATCAGGCTGCCAGTAAAGTTCATTACCTACAGACCACAGAATGATGCTGGGGTGATTGTAATTCTGGGCGATTTGTTCTCTGAAAAGTCGCTCCGTATTGGCTTTCCATTCATCACCTCCCATACCACCGCGACACCATGGTAATTCATCCCAAACCAGCAGACCTAATTCATCGCAAGCTCTGTATACCTCAGGATCCTGGGGATAATGAGCCAGACGTACAAAGTTGGCGCCCATCTCCTTGATCATCTCAATGTCTTTACGGTGCAGGGAGTCTGGTAAGGCATTACCAAGTCCTGCCCACTCCTCATGTCGATGGGTTCCACGCAGGAGCAGTCTTTCCCCGTTCAACAGAAAGGGACCGTGCTCTTTAAATTCAAACCAGCGGTAGCCAATTCTGGCTTCTTTCTGTGCTTTAAATACTACGCCAACGACTGACACATGGAGTTGATACAAAGCAGGACTCTCCGGCGACCAAAGCAGTGGAGTGTTCAATCCTGGCAAATCGTGTGAAATGTGATTAGGCCCGGTTTCAAGCTGAGTTGAAATTTGTGAGGTAAGTACTGTATCACCCTGAGGGTCAATGAGATTGTAACTAATGGTTGCAGTTTTTGCAAGATCTAGATGATTCAACACTTCCAGGGCTACTGAGGTTTGGGCAGAAGCGTGACTCACATTCTTCGGAGTGACATGCATCTGGCGAATTGCAATATCATCAGTATGATTGAGCCAGACATCCCGAGTAATCCCGCCGAAGATAAAAAAGTCCGATTTCTGTGAAGGTATGATGTTGGGATCAACTGAGTTGTCAACCCACACCAAAATTTCATTGGTCTTCCCTGGCACGAGGTGATCAGTAACATCTACATCAAAGCCGATGTATCCACCCACATGCCCACCTGCTTCAACGCCATTCACATAAACCCTGGAACTGATGTTAACCCCCTCAAAGTGGAGATTCCACCTGCCTCCGATACCGGGTATGGAAAGGTGTTTTTTGTACCAACCAGATGATCGCCGATAACCAGGATTATTGTCTGTGGCATCCAGAGCATTCCAGGTATGGGGCAGATCAATCTGCTCCCAATCTGATGATATATATTGGTTAAGGTCCTCATACTCTACGGCTTGCTCAAGATAGCTCCAGTCATTATTTAGCAAAACTGAAGAGGATATACCCTGCCCATTGTTTATGTTTTGCACCAGGTCCTCACCAGGTCCACCTGGCGGAATGCATCCAAACAGCCCCATTAAAACAAGACCCGCAATAATAATAAATTTAAGCTTCATCACTTATTCCCCCTTCTCAACAAGTTTTATAATTTCGGAACCAGCCAGCAGAAAAGCACCTGCTCCATAGGCATGTGTGTCATCAAAAGATACATCCCGAGGATCCATGCCGATGTCCTGTACCCACCCTATTTTGCCGCTACCATGAACTGCCCGGGACAGTCCTGACCAGCCTTTGATCACAACAGGTCGATAGGTTTCCCTATCCAGTATTCCCTGGTTGATCCCCCAGGCCAGCGCATAGGTGATAAACCCACTCCCACTGCTCTCAGGATTGGGGTATTCTTCGGAATCCAGCAGACTTGACCTCCAGAATCCGTCAGCACCCTGCAAATCCTTAAGAGAGTAGGCCAGGGTTTTGAAAAGTTCAATATACGACTCACGTTGCTTATCTTTTGCTGGCAGGTTGGCTATAATTCTGGGTAGTCCGGCAATGACCCAACCGTTCCCCCTTGACCAATACACCTTTTCCCCATGTTTGGAACGTCGGAAGAAATAGCGTTGGTCTCTGTAAAACAGTCCATCATTTTTATCGAATAGATATTCTGCAGTATCCCAATACATCTTGTGTAAATATTTATGGTATTTCTTATTCCCGGTTACCGTACCCAACTGGGCCAGTGTAGGTGGGGACATAAACAGGGCATCGCACCACCACCAATCCTCTCTCCCAGGCTTTGGATCATCGATTAATTGATCGTAAACCGCCCTCACAGCCTTCAAGCGCTTGTCATTCTTTAAATTGGGGTGTAGGCTCAAGTAGACCGACCCACAGGCGTGATCGTCGGCATGACGCAAGCGTGGCCCCATGTTGTAATTGTTCGATTTTGACCAGCGGATGGCATTTTCAGAATAGTATTTATCCCCTGTGGCCCCATATGCTCCCATGACACCGATGTAAAAGGAGGCTGGAACCCAGCCATTGGGATAGTCCCGATTTTTACTGCGATGATGGGTAGGATTCTCAATCTGGTACTTGGCCACCAGTTTCATCTGTTCCTTCACGTCATCGACATCTGGTGTTTCGAATAATTCCTGTCCAATGGCCATGGTGAAAAGAAAAATTATACTCAAAATAATTTTGATTGGATTAGTCAAGGTCACTCCTACTAGATGTTTTGTGGATACAGGTCTCAGCATGGTTTATCTGCACCGGCACAGCAATGTCCCCTATGGAAACGTCCTCATCTCCTCTGATGAGCTTTAGCAGATGAGCAAGTGCCAGCTCTCCGATTTCAGCAGCAGGTTGGGTGATACCCGTAATGGAAGGCGAAATGAAGTCGTTGTAGTCACTGCTACCAAAACAGACCAGATCCAATTCCTCAGGGATACTAATCTCATTTTCGCGTGCGCAAGCGAGTATTCCCAGGGCAACCGGATAGGTAACGGCAAAGATTATTTCCGGGAGACTGCCTTGCTTGATTAATTCTGACATGGCTTTATAGCCGTCTCTGCGGCTGAATCCACCAAAGAGGATATGGTCTGGATGGGGAGAAATGTTATGGATAGAAAGTGCCTTATTGAAGCCCTTGTATCTCTGTTTCCCAATACTCACACTCTGATAGCCACCGATATGTCCAAAATGACGATAGCCCTTTTCTATGGCACAGTTCACCAGTAAAGTGGCTCCGGCTTCATCAGCAGAAGTAATACAACTCGCCCCCAGACCGGGTATTACACGATCAAAGAAAACCAATGGTGTGTTATGGGCAATCACCTGTTGAAAGATTTCAGGGTCACGGGTTTGCTCGGTGACTGAGATGAGTAGACCATCGACACGCATGGAGAGCAGGGTTTGGACATGCGTTTTTTCCAGGGCGGCATCCTCTTCAGAAACCATCATGATGATTTCGTAGTTCTCTTCATTGGCGGCTCTATAAATGGCATCAATGGCCCGGGTGAGGAAGTGGTGTGCAATCTTGGGGACAACCAGACCGATGGTGCGTGTATGTTTGGCAGTCAGCTTCTGGGCAATTGGGTTGGGCCGGTATCCTAATTCAGCTGCCAATGCCAAAACTTTCTGGCGAGTGGTTTCTCCAATATCGGTGTGTCCACGCAGTGCTTTAGAAACAGACACTTTAGAGATGCCCAATCGATCTGCCATGTCTTGCAGGGTTACGCTCTTCTTCGACTGCTTCAAATTATCCTCATTCTGAATTACTTTACCGGTAAAGTTATTTATGGGAATTGTTTTTACAAATGTTTCTGGGTGGTATTGATAATTTTTCTTGAACCGGTGGTTGAAACTTGTTGGGCCCTGGAATCAAGGTAAATGTGGACATTTCGGCGGGCTCAATGTCCGGGTGAACCGGCAGCTGAGCTTGCCGAAGCCTGGACTTTGGGGACAATTAAAAGGTATGGTTGGCCACGTATCGAGGCGCGGATTCGAATCCGCGCCTGGAGTATGACAATTTGATGGTGGGGTTTGGATATTTCGGCGAGCTCAATGTCCGGTATGCCGGTGGCTGAGGTGTCACACTGAGCTTGTCGAAGTGCTCTGGGAGCCAAACCCTTGGACCAACTGGACATTTCGGGAGGCTCAATGTCCGGGATTGTGGTTGGCTATTCTTTGCGATTGACGGGCATGGCCATTGGGAGTTTGGGTCCCAATAACAGATCATCACCATGTTCAGATATCACGAATACTTTATGGTTCAACTCTAGACCCATTTTGTCCAGAGAAATATGATCTGTGTATGCCAGGCTACGTTCACCCTGCTGCAATACCCAGCCCACACCCTTGGCGTGTAACTCAGGGAAGTGTTTCTTCAATTTTTTACCTGTTACTACTTCCCACCCACCGGGAAGATTCCGATCCTCCGAACTTCGTGGTATCAATAGGGTGATTTGACTATAAGATTTCGATGAACTAGTTTCCTGACGGATCACTGAGCCTTTATTCTTAACGCTCCCATAAACCCACTCACTCTCAACATTATCTAATGATCGAATCTCAAAAGTAGCACCATTTTCGAATGTTGCGATGGCAGCCTTCGGTCCAGATTGCTTGTACTTCCCCTGCCATTGCTGTTGGTAGGTGTGTTCCGTAGCGCTGGGATTGCCATAGGTATCTTTTATGATCCAAAAACCATCTTTTACAAATATGACTTCACGCTGATAGGCTATTCCGATTTTATCGTAGCCATCATGGCTTCCTGCGAAATAGTCATATTTATCCAGGGTTTCAAAAGCCAATACTTCGGGTTCAGGCAAATCACGCCATTTCCCGAATCCAGATCCTCCTCGGTTCCCCTTCCAATCCATGGCCTGGGGAATGCTGTCAATCATGACCACGCTCTTGACCCAGCTGTTCTTCCAGTAACGGAAATCCGGTTTGTTGTATTTGACCTGATAGTTCGGTAAGATTTCATTTCCATCGGCATAGGCTACCACACCCAGCATGTCTGCGTGCTGGTGGTCGGGTTTCTCTTCACTGAGTCCAGCGCTAATCACCATGAATTCGCTATTTTCATTCCAGCCATTGCGCATGACGTAGTAACCTGTGGATTCAAGAGCAGTCGATCCCAGTTCCGGAGCTATAGGCTGGGTGCTGGTGAGGGTATTCAACTCTTGTTCACTAAGCAACCAGAAGAACAATCGCGAGACACCTTCATCCACAAAATAGGCATAGCGTTCATCCTGATACAGGATTGTACCTAACGCCATAACACCACTCATCTCATTAACCTCAGCATGGAGAGCATCGGTATCATCCTGTAGCACTGGAAGTTTGCGATCTGGTTGACCCAGGATGAGTAAAGCATCAAACATTTTTCTGAATTGAGCCGTATACACTGCAGGAAGCTCAATATTACCCCGCTTGGCCAATTGCCAGACGCGTAGGAAATTCTCAATATCGGATTGATGATAGTGTATGGTACGTTCAAACTGGAAGCCATCAGGATTGATCTCGTTTTCCAGATGCCATGTGACTCCGTTGATGGCGAGTTTGAGCCATTCATCAGCCTGGGCAAACTCACGATACGTGGCAGCAATTTCAAACAAGGCAACCATGCCCCGGGTATGGTGATTCCCATGGCGTACTTTTTTACCATTTTCAGCCAGTTGAGCTGCAGTGTGCAAAAAGGTTCGCATGGTTTCGATTTGATCCTGAGCTGTGTAGGCGGGTGTGCTTAGATAACTATGATGACCCTGCAACCAATGGTGGGTACGTTTGCCAGCTCGGAAAACTTCATAGACTGCATTGCCACCCTGATCATAGTCGCCTGCAGTGAAGGCCTGGTTCAAGTCGGCCATTTGCTGCGTCCAGTACTTGAGATTCTCTTCCTCACCAGGATCAGCGAAATACATCATCACCATATCAAGATGTTTGCTTTGCCGGGCCAGGTGACGGAGCCTGTACGCCGTGACATCCTCGCCTCGGAGATTCTTAAAAGGCAGCTGCCATTGTGTATCCGTACCATACATGGCTTTCATATCGGCTGATAATCTGGCATGAGACTTTAATCTACCTGGATAATCCTTCTGATATCTTTGGTACTTGTCCCCAAAATCTTCCCAGGAAAAGTAGAATCTCTCTTTGGCGGTTTCTTTGAAGTAATGGGCCAGGGATTCAAGTGCTTTTGAATAATCACCTGCATCTCGGGCTTTGTAAACCTTTTGCAGACCAGCGATATCCGGTGACAGGGCATGCAACAGCACACTATCTGTGGGTATTTCTGAGAATTGTATCCGTGTCGCATTCTTGGTTGATGTTTCCACCGTAGCAGTCGCGCAGGTGAAAACCAGAATACCAGCAATTATGATAGCAGCTATGAGATTAAGTCGTGATTTCATGGAAATGCACCCCGATTGTTTGTTTAGATCTTTATTAACGTGTCAGTAATATTTTGTGTGTAATGCGATCTGCGTTTTGCTGTAACTGAACAAAATAAATCCCACTGCTCAACCCGGGAGTATTGACCTGGACGTGATGCATACCAGAATTAAGGAAGCCCTGATGGATATTTACCACCTGCCGTCCACGAATATCCAGGATTTCAATACTGGCCACCTCATTCTGAGGAACCTGAAAGTCCAGATTGAAACTGTGATTATAAGGATTGGGATAACTGCTCATCGTCAGACGAGTCACAGGCATTAAAAGTGGATCAATAGCCACTGGTTCCCACCAGGTGACATTCACACCAAACAGTGTGTCCGTCTCAGTGTTATTGTGTACAATATTGTCTGGACCGTAAAAAATATTGGTCCCATTCTCTATCCAGACGCCGTTGGTGTTATAGTATACCTGATTGCCATCAATGGCGACAGAGTCTGGATCACCATCATAGTCACCCAGCGTGCCACTATCGTGTTTCAGGTAGATTCCTACAAAACCAGAAGCGGTGTTATAGCGAATAATATTATTTTTGACGATACTGCGGGGTCCATTGAGGATATAAATACCCCTGCTGCCACTAACCAAGCCCTCTTCAATAATATTATGCTCAATCCGTGTGCTTGGTGATCCCAGATAAACCTTCACACCCTCACGGCAATTGGAAATTGTGTTGTGATGGATGTAATTGTTGAACCCTGAAGCATCATGGTCCGCACCTGTATTACCGACACCGACACCACCTCCCAGAGTTACATCTGTGATGGTGTTGTAGCAGAGTTCATTGTTATACTCATCTTCCCCATGCAGGTCCAGAGCATCCATGGTGGTAGCATGCAGTATATTGTTGCGAATGAGGTTGTTGTGGGAAAAATATTGAACCACCACACCATGCCGAATCTGTGGACCTTCAAAAGTATTATTCTCAATCAAATTGTAGCGACTATCGCGGAGATGTCCATAGCTATCAACGCCATGGCCATTTCCCTGAAGCGAAATTCCATAACCTGCTCCACCCCCGCCTACATCAGTGGCCTGATGAAAATACGAATTCCGTACGACACAATCACTGGAGTTGGCCAACCTTATGGCGGCGGCTCTGAATTTTTCAAACTTACAGCTATCAATCACCACCCGTTTAGAAGGCGTACTGCCGCTATCATCAATATACAGATGGACACCGGGAGCCGATCTATCAGGGTTATTATTGACACGATCCGTATAGTAGACACCTGAAAAATCTGAGCTGAAAGTCAAGTTCTTGATAGTGATGGCGAACTTTCCAAAGATTGAAACTGTTTTACTGGTGGAGTTTTCATTTACTGACAGTGGGAATTGGGACTTGAGAATGGCCCCCTCCATGGATTCCCCGTGTAAATGATACCCATCGTTGAGTACGATGTGTGCAGTACTGGATGAGCTTGAAACTGATGATAAATTGTATACACCGTCTGGGAAATAGATTAGATCCCCCATACCAGCCTCATCCATTGCAGCCTCAATGGCTAGCATATCATCATTGTCATTGTCCAACAGGTCAGCACCAAAGTCAGCTACATTGATGGTGTCACCCCAGGGCCAGTAAGGAGCAAGAATCTCATGAACAGACCCATCCTCGTTGTAGAACCCAGGGATATCAAAAGCGGGTTGTGCATGCAATGACGTCAGCAGCACAACCCCAAATAGGACAATGTTTCGCATTAGTTCAAGCTTTAACGCTGGACACGGCCAGAGGTATTACCCCCTGCTACAGCATTCACTTCCGCTTCTGTGACCAAGTTAAAATCACCAGGAATGGTGTGCTTGAGTGCAGACGCAGCCACAGCAAATTCAAGTGCGTCAGCAGGTGATTTTCCAGCCACCAGGCTATGAATCAGCCCTGCGCCGAATGAATCTCCCCCACCCACGCGATCAACAATATGCAGGGTATACTTCTTGGAGAGGAAAAAGTCCTTGCCATCATATAACATGGCTGCCCAATTGTTGTCACTGGCTGAGAGACTTTCCCTCAGGGTAATGGCTACCATTTTAGCCTTGCTGATTTTCATGACTTCCTGGGCTACCTCACGATAGTGATCCACATCCAATTCACCCTTATGAACGTCTGTAGTTGAGGCTCGGATTCCAAATACATCAGCACAATCCTCTTCATTGGCTATGATGACATCTGTGTACTGTACGACTTCAGTCATCACTTTTTTGGCTTCTTCCCGGGTCCACAGTTTGCCACGGTAGTTTAGATCACAACTAACTGTGACACCAGCAGCCTTGGCCGCTTTCGCAGCATCAATGGTTGCCTGGGCAGTAGCGGGTGAGAGGGCAGGTGTGATCCCAGTGGTATGGAACCATTCTTTTCCGGCAAAAATGGCAGTCCAGTCAAAATCATCCGACGTAACCTCAGATATGGCCGTATTGGCACGATCATAGGTCACTTTAGAGGGCCGTACTGACGCGCCATGCTCCAAAAAGTAGATTCCCATACGGTCACCACCACGAGCAACGTGATCTGTACCGACACCATACTTATGGACACTGGCGATTGCAGCGTCGCCAATGGGGTTTGCCGGCAATTTGGTCACATACTGGACATCATTACCATACATGGACAATGAAACAGCTACATTGGCTTCTCCGCCCCCATAAGTTGCCTGATATCTGTCAGCCTGGACAAATCTTTGGTAATCATAGGGAGCCAGCCGTAGCATGATCTCCCCGAAAGTGACTATTTTGTGACTCATAGTGTATCCCTTATGCTCGTCCGACCTGGACTTCCTGAACGTATTTTTCGGCAAGAGCAGACAACTCTTCCCATTTTGAATTTGCGATCAAATCTTTTTGCAGCAAGGCAGTTCCAACACCTACGCATACTGCACCATTTTTAATAAAAGCAGCCACATTGGTTAAATCAACACCACCGGTGGGGGTCATTTTGAGATGCGGCATGGGTGCCAGAATATCTTTGAAATAACCCGGTCCAAATTTTGTGGCCGGGAAAACTTTCACAACATCCACACCAGCAGAAAAGGATCGTTGGATTTCTGTGGGTGTGAGAGAGCCAAGAATGGAAGCTTTTTCATGCTTCTGGGCCACTTTTAGCACTGACGCATCAAATATGGGTGAGACGATGAATTCTGCACCAGCATCCACACCCTTTTCAGCAACTTTTTCATTGAGCACTGAACCGAGACCTACCAGTAGTTTATCACCGTACTTGGCTTTTAGATTTTGAATAATCTCAAATGGGCGTGTGGAGCTCATGGTGACTTCCATAATGGAAACGCCGCCAGCAATGAGTGCATCCGCTGCATCAAGGACTTGTCCCCCGTCGGCTATACGCACGACGGGGACAATCCCAACAGAGGTTATCTTATTAAGTACTTCTTGTTTATTCATCACGCTAGACCTTACTCAGTTTCAATAAAATCTTCACGCATTGGTGAGAATGTGTCAATCAGAACACCATCTTCCAGACAGACAGCTCCGTGCTCTACGCCACCCAGGATGGTGAATGCATCACCAGCACCAAGGATTTTCTTCTCGCCGCCCAGATTGACTTCAAAAGAGCCGGATTCAACATAGGTGACCTGTTCATGGGGATGCTCATGGACATACCCTTCAGCTCCCTTTTTGAATTCTACTCTGACCAGCATTAGATCCTTTGTATATCCGAGAATCTGACGGTCCAGGCCTTCCTGTATATTTTCAACAGGGACATCACTGGATTTTACATGTGCAGTTTTCATATTCTGCCTCTCTTATGATTTCATAGCTTCTAGTTTACCACCAAAGAAAAACACTGCCAAAACACCCAGTGGGACGAATAAGGCAATAATTACGAAAGCTGGTGTGTAGGATGTGGATGTAAAGATGGGGATCAAAAAGTTCATGACGATAACTGAGAATATACCAACTGTTCCGCCAAGTCCTGCAAGTGAGGCAACTGATGAACCCTTAAGGACATCGGAAGGAATCGTCTGGACATTTCCAATAGAGAACTGGAAGCCAAACAATACCATGGCTACGATACCCACAAATTTCTCAGGTGTATCAGCAATCATGATGGTTGCTACAAGCCCCAGGAACATGAGGGATGAGCCAATGGCAATCGCAGTTTTACGTGCAACGCCAACAGCTTTGCCAGCGCCAATCAGTTTACCACTGAACCAGCCACCGACAACTGAACCAAGAGCAGCACCGACATAGGGAACCCATGCAAAAGCACCAATTTCTTTAACGTTGAATCCATAAGTATCTGCAAGATAGATAGGCATCCAACCGACAAATAACCACCAGATGGGCTCATGGAAAAAGCGAGCAATCAGAACGGACCATGAAGGTCTGTACTTAAGAATTTCACCCATGGTCATGGCTTTTTCTTCAGTTGCATTATTATCGACAGTTGGTTGGCCCCCAAGGATGTATTTCTTCTCTTCTTCTGTGATCCAGGGGTGGCTCTCAGGTTTGCTTTTGTTGATGACCATCCAGGGGATAATCCAGAGGAGGCCAAGCACACCAACCAGAAGGAAGGTCACTTTCCATCCAATAGCGATAAACATGAAAGCAATCAGGGGTGGTGAAATGACAGATCCTATGGAAGCACCGGCATTAAATAATCCCTGTGCCACTGCGCGTTCCTGTTGTGGGAACCATTCAGCATTGGATTTAACAGCTCCAGGCCAGTTACCAGCCTCACCCACAGCCAGTGCACCTCTAAAGATTGAAAAGGACAATACTCCTCTCGCCAGAGCGTGGAACATGGTTGAAACTGACCAGACAGCAATTGAAAGTACAAAACCAATTCTGGTTCCAACTTTATCAAATACACGGCCTGTAACAGATTGTCCAATGGCATAAAACACCATAAATACATTCAAGATGATGGCATATTTCTGTTTGGCCATATCTGCTGTAGTGTAGCCCAGATCCTTGGCGATACAGTCGCCTTCAGCCCACCACATGACACCCAGGGCGGAACGATCGATATAGTTAATCACCGTTGCCAGGGAGATCAGGGCGATAATCCACCATCTCAAACCCTTAAATTTTGTTCCTTGTTCAGCACTCATCATTGTCTCCTAGAGTTGGTTTTAGTTCAGACTGACTTTGTAATTGCCCTGCCAGGTATATTTAACCCCGGAGAACTCAACGGAATGTTCCTGCTCTGTGTCAGCTTCTGCATTGTTTATCATTATTGTCCATGTAAGATCATTTTTACCAGTGATTTCAAGGACGGTAGCTTTATTTGAATGGCCCAGTACGGTAATCTCCTGTAAATCTGGATGAACACCTACTGAAGTCTCTCTGGCCTCATTGAAATAGCCATGGGGTTCCAGAACACTGGCAAAAACCATGTCCTCACCCTTAACACGTCTCATCAGCACAGGTTCATTCCTGAGATTAAAGTTGGGATCATTGGCACCGGTCATCCCGAATATCATTTTGGATTTGCCAGTTACATCAGTCAGATAGGAATAATACCGACTCCCATCCAGCCAGGTCACACTGGCATCTTTGCTCACCGTTGCTTCAGCGGTTTTCCAGATATGCTCATACCCATGCCCCTTCCCCAATGGTTTTCGCACCTTGGTCTGGGTTGAATATTTAAAGTTGGTATTCATGATCTGCCCGTGAAAATGAATGGGCATGTCATACTCATGGGTGTCATCAGCATCAACACGATAGACATCTACAACAACGGGAAAATCCAGACGTTCATCATTGATGAGAAACATGGTTCGTTGCATATCTATCCCATCATAGTAGCCATTTGCTTTGGCACTCACTACCTGTATATCAGGATTATCTACCTCAAAATAATGACGATCCGCATGCATTTTTTCAGCTGCTTTACGTTTCATGTAATTTTGAGTTTTGCCATCAACAACCAGCGTGTTGTGAGCAATGGTTTGTTTCGCGTAGGTATTATTTTCCGGTAAATATCTACCACCATATTTGGTTTCGATATTTATCCAACGGGCAAACCCATAATCAGGGACCACATCGGAGCCTTGATCAAAGTACATAAAATGCAGTTTGTCAAAATGGCCATGACCTAAACCGTGGACACCATATTTCATGGCCAGAACGGTTTGATCCTTTCCTTCACCAGTGCGCAGAATTCCAAATCCACCCTGCTTACCATCGTCCCCATCGACAAACTCGATGCTGGACCACGTAGGTTCAATCACTTCGGCGGCTTCAGAGTATGCCTGGGCTAATTTCAGGCCGGAACCGTTTGGATAAACAGCCCCTTGAATCTTGGCCAACCCCAACAGATTCTTGTCAAAACCATAGCGGTCGAAGATGACTGAAGTGCCAAAGAGTATTCCTGGAGCCAGAATATCCATACTCAGGCTGGCATCATTGATGGGTATAAATGCACCATTGGGATAGGTCATCTGGACAGCGGAATAGAAGGCCTTTTTTATGATCTGATCTTTAAACTCAAAGATCTTGAACTCAGGCTTTGATCGTTCCAGGGCTTCTGCAAAGAATAGCAAAGGACGCATGGCGTAGCGCACATAGTATGCACCTTCCATATAATACCCATCAGGTGAGAATAAGCCTTCAACCTGAGCCAGATAACCACCTGTTCCATTGTTTTCAGTACCGAAGAGGGCACGATTGACCAAATCATTATTCTCCATGACCAGGCCAATCATTCCCACTGCAGCAGTGGACCACATCCCATGATTATGGATACGGTCAAACTCCTCAGGATAGTCCACTGAAATCAATGTGACCATAGGCATGAAAATATTCTTCTCATATTTCTCACGGTCTGCAGGACTCAGCCATTCATATATGCAATCATATGCCTGGGCCGTGTTCAGTAACCACACATTTTCATTCAAAACCTGGTGAAAAAGCCGGCCAGGTTTCTGTTTCTTTGAAAGTGGGTGCGGTCCCAGTGTGGGATACAGATCAGCGTAGGCATCTAACATCTTTTTGATGAATTCAGCATAGGCTACCTCACCTGTAAAGGTGTACATATATCCCGCATTTTTCATATCCCGGTAGTTCTGCTTGTGGCGTTCGTGGGCATAACCCCCGGATTCACCAGGCAAGGGGACATCAATATCTGAGATGATTGCCTTATCAGTACCGTTTTTCAAATCCTGATAACTCTCATTCAAAATGGGTAGTTTATTCAGGTTTGATGCAATGGCTGTTGCCTCAGTAGAAGACAAACTAAGCCGAGGATAGGCTGATTCTTTCACTCCAGTTTCTGCTGAGCAGCTCAGGAGTAAAAAGATCAAGCCAGTAATGAGAAGAATAGAATTTTTCATGCAGTCTCCTGCCTTAAGGCATGTATAGTCCACCATTTACCTGGATGCTCTGTCCATTCACGTAGGCACCCAAATCAGAGGCCAGGAAGAGTACCACATTGGCAATATCTTCGGATTCACCAAGACGACCCAGAGGAACCATTCCAGTTACCTTCTCGTGGACTTCTGGTGAAGTGAAAGTGTTATGGAAAGCAGTTCCGGCAATAAATCCAGGTGAAATAGCATTCACAGTAACACCATGGCTGGATACTTCTTTAATCACACCCTTGGTCATGGTCCAGATAGCACCCTTGGAGGCAGCATATGCAGCAGCTCCAGGACCGCCACCATCATGGGCAGCCTGACTTGAGAAGTTGATAATACGACCCACTTTACTCTTAATCAGGTGAGGAATGGCAACAGAAGTTACCAGGAATGCTGTCTTGACGTTCACATTCATAATGGTATCAAAATGGGCTTCATCAAATTCAGCGACGGGCACGCGTTTTACCAGACCGCCAGCCAGATTCACAATGATATCCAGACCACCACCAAAAGCGACAGTTTCGTTTACGAGATTTGTGACAGCTTCCTTGTTGGTACAATCAGCGATGACACCTATTGCATCTCCGCCAGCTGCTTTAATCTCATCAACTTTTTTCTGGAGTTCATCTGCATCCATATGGTTATTGAGTACAACTTTTGCACCCGCTAGTGCCAATGTTTTTGCGGTCTCAAAACCGATTCCCTGGATACTTCCTGTGAGAAGCGCGGTTCTTCCCTTCAGATCAATGTTCATATCTAATCCTTTCTTATTATGATATTTTTATAATATGTCATACTTATTTACGGGGGTAATTATGAGCTGTTCGCTACATCTTCCCTTTTTACTGATTTAAAATTTTATAAGAATGCTCTTCAGCCACTGCCAGGTGCCCCATCATGGCTTCACGTGCGCCGGGTGCATCCTGATTCTTAATGGCATCAAAGAGTTGTTGATGAAATTCAACGGCTTCGCTAAGTGCAGTATCCACCGTGCTATAAACAATAGTTCGGATTCTGGGCATGAGTCTGAAAATTGGATCCATCATGAGGGCAATAATCGGATTCTTGGTGGCCTCACAAATCTTCAGATGAAAGGCTTGATCGATCTCCCCCTGGTGTTCTGAGTTGTACTTATCGCTTTTCTTGAGATCAGATAGATTCTTTTCCAGAAGCTTCACATCGGCCTCATCGCGGTTTTTGGCCGCCATCCATGCGATCTGGGGCTCAAACATTTTTCTCACTTCGACCACTTGGATAATCAGGGCATCGTCCAGATTCATCTGCAGGTACTGGCTCATGGGTTTGACAGCATTGGCTGAGTTATACTCACTCACATAAATGCCACTTCCCTTGCGGATGGTGATCAAGCCCTGGATACTGAGCATCTGCAAGGCTTCACGCAGGGCCGTGCGACTCACACCAAACATTTCACACATCTCTTTTTCCGTGGGTAGTTTATCCCCGGGAACAAATTTCTTTTGAAGAATAGATTTTTCAATTTCACTCTGTATCTTGTTACTGAGTGTTTCCGTGTTGCCAACTTTGGAGTATGTGTACATAGAATCTCCTCTAATCCACTTGACCAGCGCTATCAAACGATGCCTGTAGCGCATTTGTAGTAATATTTAATCGACTCGTGGGATATTTTTGTGTCAAAACCTGCAATGCTCCCCTGTAATCTTGCCCCCCATCATGGGCTGCAATACAATTTATGAGGCCTATCATCTTCTCCTGAGCACCTGAGATGCCAGAGATTTGTGTATAGGGCCAATTGGATGATCCAACTGTGTATGGCACAAGGTAATCAACACCCTGTCTAAACTTGTCTAAAATTTTTGAACGCTCTATCCCTGTGAATAGCGATTTCTCTGACAGGGTGATAATCTTTGAGAGTGCATCCAGGTTAAAAACAGAATAGTTAAAGGATTTTGTCCTGGCCAGCTCTTCTGCCTGCTTGCCTGCTTCATCTATTTGAGCTGCAAACCGTCGCTGGTGAATACCTTCCAGAATCTGATTCCCCATCTCAGCATCAAGGCAATAGTGACTTAAGGCCAACACTTGAAAATCATACCAGGAACCGTGGTTATTGGTACGCTCTCCCTCTTGCTGGCCCAAGTCGCTGTTAACCAACCAATGCATGAAAGCCTGCATCCAGGCTTTTAATTTTTCCTGATCCGCTGATGTCCACCCTGGAAAGGAACGCAGGAGTAGTTCATAATCAGTAAGAAATACAAAATTTCGTGATTCAATAATACCTACTGAACGGCCATGTCCTCTACCGGGGATAAACTGGCCAAACTCAAGATTTGGATTCATTCGTGTCTCTTCATTAAGAAACCAGACTCTCAATAGTTCAGTAGCTTTCACTGCGTACTGAGTATCGTCAGTCAAATAGTACATCAAGCTTAATACGCGCACGGCCTCAGACATGGTCGCACCAGGAATTTTATCGTAGGCATTGCGCTCCGGGTTCACCACACCGTCTTTGCGAATGTATGGTAAACTATCTGGTGTATCCGGATTGGGCCACCAATAGGGACCCATACTCATATAATCATGTTTGTTTCCACTGGGTGGCATGAATGGTTTATCCAGTACCGATGGAGGTGTCAGCACAAGGGCCATAGCAGCCTCAGATTTTAACCGGTCAAAAGGTTTCAGATACAAGATGTCGCCACGCTCTATCTGTGCCTTTGCGTAAGCCAGCGCTGATATATCAAGAATCCCAAATTCCTGGGAAGGTTGTGGGGTAACAGTTTCCGGGGCTGGAACTGGCACGGGTGCCGGTGTACACGCAGCCATGGAAATTATGATAGTGGCAATTGATATCACAGTTGCAAAGCTTTTGAATGTTGCCATCATTATTTGAGTACCGTCATTTTTGTCATGAATTGAGTAACATCATTTTTTACGCTGCATAGATATAGTCCAGATTCCAGGTAGCCCAGATCTAACTGAATGGTATGTGAACCGGCCAGATAAAAGCCTGAATGAGGAGAGCTTATCAGTCGGCCAGTCAGGTCGTAAATATCAATATGAAGTGCTGAATTGGATTCCAGCTCGATCTGCAGGTTGGTACTTCCATTAAATGGATTGGGATAATTATGGATTAAGTCATATCCTCTAACCAGTTGAGGTTCAACTGATTGATGTACATTGGGATCATGCCAGCGCCTGTCTCCGTAGGCCACCCCTTCCGTTCCAGGATGATCGTAGAGAACTGATTCAGGAGTCAATGTGAAATCTCCTTCAGGGGCATTTGCAAATGCGGGATCTTCATACAACATCCCCTCGCCCAGCGTCACATTGGGGTAAAGCGTGATTTCTCCGCTGGCGTAGACGTTGGTGAATTTAATCTGGGACCATGAATACAACTCAACCACACTGGTTGATTGACTGGATTCTGCAAAGATACAATTCTGAATGGTAGTGCCATCAACATTGCGAGCATCGATGACCGTCTCATTGTCATAACCACAATGGTAAAAGGTACAGTGGTTGATCATGACGACGGGTCCCGAGGAAAAGGGGTTGGTATCTCCCCCATAAATACTGAGGACAGTCCCAGACACATCAGAGAAAGTACAGTCTTCGAAGCGCACGTTGTTGGCGCTATACAGGCCGCTTTCATCCTCGGTGTCATCCAGGATAAAGAGTTCACCATTGGCAGCTGTAATAGTACAGGATCTGAAAACAATGCTATCCGCCTTTGTACCATCTTCTCCTTCCAGAATATTAGCCATGTCTCCTGCGGTGCCTATTCCTGAGATAATGCAATCCTCCACAAAGAGTGAATAGATTGAGAATGGATTATCATAACGGGCATGAAATATTCTCTGGAGACGGTTTTCTGAGTCACCACCTCCATCAATGTTAACACCCTTGATCCGTAATGTATTGCCACCTAGGATATCGAACATTCTGGAATATGAATCAACCGGCCGCAGCACTGGAACGGTATTCACAGCTGGATCAGGCAGGATTAGAATATCTCGGTCCACCAGTATGGCTTCATCGAGTGTGAATTCGCTACCAGACAGGAAAATGGTATCGCCGGGAAGGAGATTCTCAATGGCATCAGCTAGATTATTGAGTCCTTCTTCAACATAAATGTTTTCTGCGATAGCATTGGTCCAATCCGGCCCCACATCGTCAGAAGTCAGAGGCAGATACAAGATTGGATCATTTGAAACCTGGTCTGCTCCAATATCCCTCACAGTGCCCCTGTTTTGTCCATCCATGTCTGTGGTCACATCGTAGCTTAAAATGGCGGCTTGCCCAATGAGGGGGCTTCCAGCTTGGGGTCTGGTGAGTTCCTCATCAGCAAACTCAAACAGTGGATCCTGCCAGATAATACCGGAGCTGGTATCTGGCATCCCCAAATCACCACCAAATACTATGTTTTGTGCATAGCTAAAATTTTGAGGGTGGTCTTCTTCCTCATCAAAGTGAAAAATATCAGTGTTCCAGGAATAAACTGCATTATTGGAAATTGTGCAATTGATGGGGGGCATGGATTGGTCGCTGGAGGAGGCATATCCAAGCATGAAAGACTGGCGGCAATTGATGATTGTGTTATGAGCTACCAGTGCATTCTGAACCTGGAAATAGCGATTGAGGGGTGAATTTTCCACACCCACAACCATGGAAATGGCTGCGCGATACCCATCACCGACCAGATTCTCAAGATAATTATTGATAACAGTATGGTCTTCGCCAATGATGCGGATTCCCCCGGCTTCACTATTGCCTTCACCAAAAAAGAAATTTCCCTCTACCAGGCATCGATTTCCATGCCGCAGCGTTAGTGTACCTGAGTTATTGAGGAAAGTATTGTTGAAATAAATATTTTCGCAGGACTTGTTGGAGATAATCTCAATTTCACCGTCACATCTCTCAAAAAGATTATGGCGGACGATGGTGCGGGAATTGGTCATTGACCAGGTACTTGTTCCAATTCTGATGGTTTCCCCACCATTGAATCCCAGCTCAGGTCTGTATCCAAAATGATTGTATTCTATGATATGATGATTGTCTCTGTCCAGCTCTTCGCTAAGCCAAACTACAAATGTGGCGGCATCATGACTTTTGCCAGCGAAATAGCAATGGTCCACCCTATTGTACTGACCGTACATGGAGACCCATTTGTAATTGGTACTAATACTTGTGGGGTTGTAGTTAAAAATAGTTGTGTTGGTAAGTCGGCAGTGATTGGCTCTGACACCATTTCTGCGGAACTCGATGACAGCATCTCCTGTGGAGTAGCCTTCGGTAAAGTTCAACCCATTGATCTCAATATATGAACCGGAAAATTCAAGTGTACTGAAACCTGATAAAACGACTTGTCCAGGAGTCTCAGCAATAAGTACGATTGGCTGTGCCTCAGAACCATTGGCATGAAAGGAGATGCGTTGATCCGCCCAAATACCATTGCTCATAAGGAGAGTATCACCGGGATTCAGCCCACCCATGGCATTGTTTATTTCCAGGGCACTACTGACAGAAATAGTTTCAGCCACCAGAGTGACTGAAATTAAAAGAAGCGATATATAGTTTAGTATTTTCATTAAAAGGAGCTTAGCGGGGTGATAGTCACCCCGCTAAGCAATAGACCTTTATTTATTTGAGCAACATGAGTTTTTTAACATCAGTAAACTCACCACTAATCAAACGATAGAAGTAAACACCACTGGCATAAGCAGACGCATCAAGTGTCACGCTGTAGCGGCCAGGAGCCATATTCTTGTTGACGAGCTGCTGAAGCTCTCTACCGCGAACATCATACAGTACCAATCTTGTATCAGCATTCTCGATCAGATCGAAAGAGATTGTGGTAGTAGGATTGAAGGGGTTCGGGTAGTTCTGGTTCAGAGCATAGACTTCAGGCAACAGTGCATCAGCAAGTGCTGTAAAGTCCTGGTCATTGTACCAGACGTTAACTTCCATGTCTTCAACAACTGTGATCTGACGTGCTGGTCCACCAAAGGGGAACTCAGCTGTCTCATCACTCCAACTGGCATTGATTCTGAACTTATACTCATGGACATTCTCTGCCAGAGCAAGGAAATCAACTTCTACAGTCCAGATTGAGTCGTTGTCGTCATCATACAACCAGAGTGCTTCACCACCCCAACCGTTGAATGAGCCAGCGACATCAAGAGAATCGGTCATTGGATCGAATCTATCTTCATAAATCTGAGCTTTCATGTTGACATTAAAGGTCACAGTGAACATGGGTTGTTCGAAATTGGCAGTGATCATCTTGTCAGCATCCATGGTAATGTCTACCGGGGAAACATCTGAGGTTACATCGCCAGTCCAGTTCACAAAAGCCCACAATGAGTCAGGTGTTGCAGTTGCAGATACGATTGTGCCAGGAGCATAGAACTTGAGTTCAGGCTCGGGGTTCAGCATAACTGATCCACCACCCTCGACCATTACGTCAAGTGTAGCATAATCCACGATGGCAGTTGATGTTGCCCAACGAAGATCACCGATTGCAGCTGATTCATCATTCTGCAGGTGGTAAGCATATGAACTGTCATTCAGGGTATAATCTTCAGTTGCTACATCAGCAAACATTGGATCATACCAGAAGATATCCGGGCCAGCCATTGCATCTTCAACAAGTTCCACATTTGTAGATGAGTTATGTAGAAGAATGTTATCGATGTATGAATCTGCTCCACCGATTCTCACAGCATAATCATATACTGTGTTAGTAACATTGGCGATAATGGAATTAGTGAAAGTTACGTTGGTAGGACCTTCGTGCGCTCTGACGGCCGCAAACTTGTCTCCTTCAGTTCCATAACCAATACCACAATTTTCAATGGTAAGATGATCAAGGATGGTAACAGGGTCCATGCCTTTCATGTAAAGAATCTCTCTACCGACCCGTTTGAAAGTAGAGTTGGTGACAGAGATAAGGGATGCTTCCCCAACATTGTTAAAGAAGAGTCCTTCTTTTCCAATATCTTCAACGATACAACCATCCATAATCAATGAATCCACAATCGCTGATGCATAGTTTTTATAGAAGGCTTCAATGGTTGACTTAAAATCAACATCAAAGGCTCTAAAGGCTGTGTGATAACCGAAGTTATCAGAATCATCAGCGCGGACAATATATTTGGCTTGTGAAGCTGCTCCGTCCATCCATCCATCAATGGCCAGATGCTTCAGTGTCAGGTTAGAACCCATTCTCAGTCTGAAGAAACCTTCAGAGCTGGAACCAGCTGTTGAGGAGGTATAACCCATGATCTGAGGTTTGGCTGCTAAGGTATCTGCACCCATAATTTCAACAGTCTGCTCGATATCGAGCTGAGGCATCTTGCCATCTACACGATTTTCCTCTGAAGGCAGGTAAGGACCAACATCAGTCAGCAGAATACGGTATGCCTGTGTGTTGTTGGCAGTATACTCGAGAGCATCCAGGATGTCCCAGCTTGAATCTATTGCCAGGATACCGTCAGGATGGCTGATCTCGGTAAAGGTAGCCGTAATGGCCATATCGGCAGCCAGCGTGACCATCAATGGATTGTCTGTTGATGTCACATCACCACTCCAGCCTGCGAATTCCAGACCTAGTGGAGCTGTTGCTGTAAGTGTGAGTTCTGTACCTGCATCGTAGGTATCAAAACCAGGAACAGGCATTGGACTTATGGATACATCTCCCATACCAACAGTTGTCAGTGACAGCATGGCTTGTGGTAGGGTGCTTCTGAACATAGCGGTAAAGCTTGTATCCGCATCGATGATGTAATAGATATCACCATCAGCAATGCTATCATTTTCGGCATTTACCCAATAGGCAAATTCCCAGTCTGCTGAATCAGCAACTGCTACTAGCTCAAGGGTATCCCCTTCGATGTATCCCTCAACAGGATACTGAGCACCATGGGTCTCTTCAATATGACCATAACCAATCACATCAGTTATAATGTCAAACTCAGTCACGGTTGGAGCAAAGTGAGCTGTAATGTTGCGTGATTCTGTCATCACCACGGTTGCAACAGGATTGTTGGGTGGAAATGTGATACTTGGTTCCCAATGATCGAAAGCATAAAGGAAGTCAGGTACGGCAGTCAAGGTTACAGATGTACCCTCGGCATATTCACCACCAGGAGGATCAAGTTCAACAGATCCACCACCAACTACGAAGGTGTTCAAGAAATATACACCCAGAGGTGGTGCCCAACGGGTATCACCAATAGAACCACCATCATCTGCAAATGAATACAGAGGTGAGTCTTCAGGAAGTGTGAAATCACCATTGGTTGCATCAGCAAACATTGGATCTACCTGAGCAGTGTCAGTTGCTGTGGCTGAACCTGTTTCATAATTCAGCATATCCCAGACAACATTGTGATGGAACAGATTGGAAGCTTCACCTAAATCGGCAAAATCTTCACCAGTATCACTGTTGTCATTGTGAACAAAAATGCTGTTTTTTACTTCCAGATCCGTTACTGCACGGAAACGGATCATGGGTTTATTTTCGAAGCTTCCGCAATCGTAAATTGTAACTCTATCAATCAGAATCTCTGAATCGGCATAGAGCTCAGCTTTAATGGCTTCTCTTTCTATGTCATAGATTGTACAATTTGATACTTCAGCATAGTTGATAACTGTTGGCTGAGCAGAAGAGGATCCTTCATACAGACAGATTCCCTCTGAAGCGCCACCATAGAAAACACTGTTGGTAATAACTACAGAATCAATTCCTGTGCTACCGTATGCTTTTATGATTTTGTCGCCATAATCATGGGCAATTACATTATCTACAAAGAGATCCAGTGTAGCAGTTGGATCACCATTGTCAAGTCTGACAAAATACTTGGCATTGCCACCATCTGGACGATTTCCATTAAACTCAATATTGGAAATCGAGATATGAGAACTTCCATATCCCCTGAACATATGTGTTGAAGAGGTACCTACATATTGCACAACAGGCATGCTTGCCAGCGCGGATGAACCACGAATGGTAATATCATGCTCTAAGGCAATTTCAACATCAAATGTATAAACACCATCAGATACCAACTCAAGGATATC
>JAERTH010000117.1 GCA_016844955.1 Fidelibacterota bacterium
TGCTTTTCTGGAAAAACGCAAAGCAGACTGGAGCCGGGAGTGATTCTTGTTCGCTAAGATACTAATAGCAAACAGGGGTGAAATAGCCTGCCGAATCATCAAAACTGCACAGCGGCTTGGTATTAAAACAGTAGCTGTTTACTCTACGGCAGATCACAAAGCAAAACACGTGTCCATGGCTGATGAGGCCTGGTGTATTGGTGAAGCTCCGGCATCAGACAGTTATCTACGTAAAG
This sequence comes from Fidelibacterota bacterium, assembly GCA_016844955.1. Taxonomy (GTDB): domain Bacteria; phylum Fidelibacterota; class UBA8477; order UBA8477; family JABMPR01; genus JABMPR01. Next base: position 237 of record JAERTH010000117.1, read on the forward strand.
ACGCTATCATCGAAGTTGCGCTTAAAAGTAATGCCGATGCCATCCATCCCGGCTATGGCTTCCTTTCCGAAAACGCTGAATTTGCCCAATTGTGTGATGACAATAATCTGGTGTTTATTGGTCCTCCCATTTCCGCAATAAAGGCCATGGGATCCAAGAGAAATGCCAAAGATATTATGACTAAGGCTGGTGTACCCCTGGTCCCTGGCTATCATGGTTCTGATCAATCCTTACAAAATCTACTTGCTTCTGCCACTGAAATGGGCTTTCCCGTATTACTAAAAGCAAGTGCCGGGGGTGGTGGGAAGGGCATGCGCATCGTTCATGCAGTGGCGGATTTCTCCCAGTCTCTGGACTCCTGCAAGCGAGAGGCTGAGGCTTCCTTTGCTGATGATGAAATATTGGTGGAGAAGTATCTGGATCAACCTCGTCATGTTGAGATTCAGGTTTTTGCTGATAATCATGGAAATATAGTTCATTTGTTTGATCGAGACTGTTCGGTTCAACGACGGCATCAGAAAATTATCGAGGAAGCTCCTGCTCCGGGTATCTCTGAAAAGATCAGAAAATCAATGGCTGAGGTGGCTATCAAAGCTGCCAGGGCAATAGGCTATGCTGGAGCAGGAACTGTTGAGTTCCTCTATGATGGTGACTCCAAGTTCTATTTTATGGAAATGAATACTCGCCTGCAGGTTGAACACCCTGTGACTGAGATGATCACCGGTCTTGATCTGGTGGAATGGCAAATCCGGGTTGCTCTGGATCAAGCATTACCACTCAAACAGAATCAGATAGAATCCAAGGGTCACGCTTTTGAGGTTCGTGTGTATGCTGAAGATCCCGACCAGGACTTTTTACCTGCTTCAGGATCTGTTGTTCATTTAAGTACCCCGGCAGAATCTACGCATGTGAGAATTGATACAGGCATCAGAGAAGGGGATGATATCAGTATTTATTATGATCCCATGATCGCCAAACTAGTTACCTGGGACCGGAACCGAAACAGTGCGCTGGAGCGATTAAGGCAAGCGCTTGACAGCTTCCGAGTTGTTGGAGTCCAGACAAATCTTGATTTCCTATCTGCCCTTTCTGCAAATGACAGCTTTAAGAATCTGGAGATCAGCACAGCATTAATTGAAAATCAGAAGCAGGACTTGCTACCGGGCAAGTCAGAAGTATCTGATGAGTTAGTTGCCATAGCAGCTTTGTATCTTATGTTAAAACGAGTTGAACAGGCTAAAGCACATGCCGCACTTTCCACGGATCCTTTTTCTCCCTGGCACCTGGCTTCAGGTTGGCGTAGTAATCAGCAATCCTATCATAAACTTAAATTTAATGACTTTAACAGGACAAGCTCAGCAGAATCAGATTCCGAGGGAATGGTCGAAGCAGTTATACATTTTGAAGAACCTGATTTTCTGATAGAGGTGAATGAAAACTCATTTAAAGTTTCAGGAAAGCTAGATGGAGTTAATCTATCATTGAGTTTGTCAGGTCTGGCAATGGATATTCAAGTTATTGAACATGATGAAAAACTGCATATCCTGGGTCATGGAAAAACTGCTGTGCTTGGTTTTCAAGATTCTGATCACCAGCATGAAAATAGTGAATCCACAGGAAATCTCAGCGCTCCCATGCCTGGAACCATCATTGAAATAAAAGTAGAAAAGGGGCAACAGATTCATAAAAACCAGGATTTACTGATCCTGGAAGCTATGAAAATGGAACATACTATCAGTGCCCCCGTCGATGGTATAGTGACGGAAATATTTTTCAAGCAGGGTGATATGGTTGAAGAGGGAGCCGAGCTTATAGCCATTGAAACTCCTGAGGTTGATGCATAATGCCTGGAAGATTACCAGATAAGGTCACCATTGTTGAAGTTGGACCGCGTGATGGATTGCAAAACGAGGAAATTGTTGTTCCTCTAGATGTAAGACGGGAACTGATCAATCAGTTGGTGGCTGCAGGGCTAAAAGTGATCGAAGCGACCAGTTTTGTATCACCCAAATGGGTACCTCAAATGGCTGATGCCACCACACTGATGCAAACCCTTAAACAAGAGCAGCATGTTCGTTATCCCGTTCTAACTCCAAACATCAAAGGATTTGAAGCAGCAATTGCAGCTGGTGCAAAAGAAGTAGCTGTTTTTGGGGCTGCTTCAGAGACCTTCTCTCAAAAAAATATTAATTGCAGTATCGAAGAAAGTTTTCAGCGTTTTGAGCCTATCATGACGCAGGCAAAAAAACTAAGTATTCCAGTGAGGGGCTATGTCTCTTGTGCCATGGGTTGTCCCTATGAGGGTAGCGTCCCTGTCGCCTCTGTTGCCAATGTCGCTACCAGGCTATACGAGATGGGATGCTATGAAATCTCTCTGGGGGATACAATAGGTGTGGGCAATCCCATGCTTGCCCGTCAGTTAATTGAAGCCGTGACAGAATCTATTCCAGTTGAAAATCTTGCAGCCCACTTTCATGACACCTATGGTATGGCGCTGGCTAACATTCTGGCCGTGTTAGAGCTAGGAGTCAGTACCATTGATAGTGCCATCGCCGGACTTGGGGGATGCCCCTACGCCAGCGGTGCATCTGGAAATGTAGCCACCGAAGATGTGGTGTACATGCTGGATGGGATGGGTATACAGACCGACATAAATCTTCCAAAACTGATCAGTGTCGGAAAAATGATTTCAAGCCATCTTGGTAAACCGAGCAATTCAAAAGTATCTACTGCTCTTCTTAAAAGTTGAATCAGGTTACGCCTATCTTCTGCTATTCGTTCACGGTGAGCAGGGTTTGGCCACTTCATGTATACCACATAATCTTCGCTCAACCCATCAGTTCAAAATAGTCCATGACACGAATGGTCTCCTGATTTTTGAGCCCCCAATATCTCTATCGAGGATGAATCCAATTCCTTAATAAGGGTTAAAACTCTCATCATGATCTCTCGCAAAGTGTATGAATCTATGTGCTTACCATAATTTTGAGCGCTGGTCAAAGTCCTTCAGCAGAGCGAGCAAATATCTTGGTAAGCCTTGCGTTTCGGCTAATTTTGCTCCGTGGATTAAAAAGAATCAGGAGTTGACCCGTTGAATAGTTTTGTAGAATGGTGGCAGCATTTGCCATCTCAAATGGATCCCGTCATTTTCAGCATCGGAAATTTCCCCCTCCGCTGGTATGGGACCATGTATATCGCTTCATTTGCTGTAACATATCTCATTGCCAAATATCGCATCAAAGATGAGAAGTTACCCTATAGCCTGGATTTTATTGCTGATGCCATCATGTGGGCCATCGTGGGAGTGATCCTGGGTGGACGCCTGGGTTATGTCATTTTTTATGGCTTTGAGGATCTCATACAGGATCCACTAAGGATCATCTCACCCGTGGCTAAGATTAACGGTCATTGGCGATTTACAGGTATCTCAGGTATGTCGTATCACGGAGGAATATCCGGTGTCGCAGTAGCACTCTGGCTATATGCCCGCAAGCACAAAATGCAGTACTTTAAGTTAACAGACCTCCTCATGGTGGGTATACCACTGGGATTCACCTTCGGCCGGCTTGGAAATTTCATCAATGGCGAGTTGTATGGTCGGGTAACTGAGAGTTGGATCGGGATGTATTTCCCCAATGCCAGGGATACCCTATTGCGTCATCCTTCACAATTATATGAAGCCTTCTTTGAAGGTATTGTGGTCTTTTTAGTGTTGTGGTATTTTCGGAAAAAATCACCCTTCGCAGGTTTTCTCTCCGGGCTGTACATCTTTGGCTATGGCTTTGTGCGTTTCTTCATAGAATTTTTCAGGCAACCCGATGCACACCTCGGATTTGTAGTTGGGAATCTCAGCATGGGACAAATGCTCTGCCTGGGTATGTTGCTTGCCGCTGGCCTGGTCTGGTATCTGGGCTACAAACAGCACCAGGAATTAGAAGGAACTACAACTTGACCCTCCTGACAATTGCAATTGGGTCATTGCTCATAGGACCGCTCCTGGCTCGAATGTTTGAGCAAAAACCTGGTGTGAATCGATTCCTGGATGGATTCATCCTGGCCTCAATTGGTGGCATCGCAGTCATTCATCTTCTACCAGAAGCTGTGGTTGAAATAGGAGGAATGGCCCTTCTTATGGTGGTGCTTGGCGCCTTGCTTCCGTATCTGGCTGAACGGGCTTTCCACAGTTATGAACGTGCCACCCATAGTGGTGTCTTGGTTATGGCATTGAGCGGTATACTGGTGCACACCTTTCTGGATGGAATGGCCTTGTCCCATTCTTCCACAGGACATGGATCGGGACAGGCCCTGGCCTATGCTGTGATTCTGCATCGCCTGCCAGTTGGTCTATTGATCTGGTGGGCACTTAAGCCTTTTAGCGGGGTCAAAACGGTTATCGTTGTGCTGGTACTCATGAGTATAGCGACTACTGCAGGATTTTTAGTAGGTGGAAATAATCTGTCCCTGGGTCATTCAGCCGTGATTACCTATTTTCAGGCCCTGGTTACTGGATCCCTATTGCATGTCCTTTTTCATCGTCATATCCATGGTAAAGGTTCTGATAAAAACGAAGAACATGAACACTCACATGCCAGTGAAAGTGCCATACCGGCAGCCATTGGTGCCTTGCTGGGAGCAGGTATTATTTATCTGTTACCGTTGGGACATGGATTGCCCCATGACCATTCCATACGGTCAACAGCCCACTTGACAATGGATCTTTTTCTGGCCAGCGCTCCAGCCCTGCTGTTAGGCTTTACGGTTGCAGCCAGTATTCAACTTTTTGTACCTGAGGCTGGTATTCACTGGCTCCATTCAAAAAATCGCAGTGTGCGAGTCAGCAAGGGCATGCTGTTTGGATTGCCATTGCCCATTTGCTCATGTGGAGTTGTCCCTCTATACCATAGTCTTGTGCGACGTGGTGTGTCAATCGGAGCTGGTACAGCCTTCTTGATAGCCACTCCTGAACTGGGCATAGATGCCATTATGATCTCTGTCCCATTGCTGGGTTGGAAGATGACACTGGTGCGCCTCCTGGCTGCAGCCATCATTGCCTGGTTTACTGGATACATCATGGATTTGCTCGTTCCAGTGCAATCGCCACCTGAACAGACACCCATTGAAACCGTGGAGCTGAAACCTTCCAAAACTCCTCTGAAAAGATTTTGGTCAACTCTGAATAATGAATTAATTGATCACCTGGGACCCTGGGTTCTCATGGGGCTTATCATCGCCGCCATTACGGATCCCTTCCTGTCAAAATTTGATTGGGCGGCCTTACCCTATGGAACTGATATCCTGATCATGGCCATGGTGGGAATGCCCCTCTATGTTTGTGCAACTGGGGCGACACCTATTGCCGCTGTTATGCTGATGAATGGGGTCTCAGCCGGAGCTGTGCTGGCATTTTTAATTACGGGCCCTGCCACCAATATTACCACCCTGGGTGTTATGAAAAAATTGCATGGGGGCAAGGTGGCCATATCCTTTCCATTGGTGATCATTACACTCACCTTGCTGGTGGGAATCGTAGTGAACTTGATTATGGGCGATGCCAGCCAATTGGCTCATGATGCTCACATCGCAGAGCACCACTCCTGGTATAATTTTGTGGCGGGTGGACTACTTCTGTTGCTCTTTATCGGTTCTCTATTTAGGATTGGTCCACGAGGTATGCTGGCAAATCTGTATGAAGGTCTGGGGACTTCAGAGAAAGAGGATGATTGCTGTGATTGTGCCCATGACCATTAAGTCATTTAGGATGAGATGATGAAAGTATTATTAGCAGGCGGGGGCAGTTCTCATGAACGTGAGGTGTCACTGAAGTCCAGTGCTGCCATGGAACGGGCACTTCAGGATTTGGGATACAGCTACAAATATGCAGATATCAAAAATGAACTAGACGTCCTCAAGGAATGGGATTCGTCTTACGATATTGTATTGCTGGGTTTTCATGGCCGGGCAGGTGAGGATGGTTTGCTACAGGCCACACTTGAGGCAAACAATATTCCCTATACTGGAGCCGGCGTAGGAGATAGTCTACTGGCTTTTTCTAAAGATGCCTCGAAGCGTCAGTTTGTGAGACATGGCATACCCACGGCTGACTGGGAATTGTTACTCCACACGCCAGGGACTGACTTGCCTAAAACCAGATTGGACATGTCCTACGTTATCAAACCGGACAATGAAGGCTCCACCATTGGTCTGAGTATCTGCGAGCAGGACCACGATTTAATCAATGCCAAGCAGACCTCAGGTGCATTCAGTCGACTCATCTTCGAAAGTTTTGTGCCGGGACGTGAGCTCACTGTAGGTGTTGTTGGGGGAGAAGTCTATCCCATTGTAGAAATTTTTGCAGGGAATGCCCTGTATGACTATGAATCCAAATACACAAAGGGCAAGAGTCGTTATCAGTGCCCTGCCGAATTGGATGATTCACTCACCCAATTGATCCAGGATTATGCAATCAAGGCGATGGAGTCGGTAGGTGTGCAAGTATACGGTCGCGTGGATTTTCGTCTTGATCCGCATGGGAAACCCTGGTGTCTTGAGATCAATACCTTGCCAGGCATGACGGAAACATCTCTACTTCCAATGGGCGCGGCTGCCAGGGGTTTGGAATTCCCACAATTAATTGATGCCATCCTAAAGCACAGTTTAAAGAAATACAGTTAGGTCTCAGCATGAGCATACGTTTTTACAACACCATCAGTCGCGAAAAGGAAAAATTTGAGCCACTTGAAGCAGGCAAGGTCAGAATTTATACCTGTGGACCCACGGTGTATGATTTTGCCCATATTGGCAATTACCGAACCTTCATCTTTGAGGATTTGCTGCGCCGCTATCTTGAGTACCGGGATTATGAAGTGATCCAGGCCATGAATCTCACGGATGTGGATGACAATACCATTCGAAGGAGTCAGGAGCGGGAGATTTCTCTCACGGCCCTCACAGATGAATTCAAATCAGCCTTTCATGCGGATCTGAAGACTTTGAACATGCAACCTGCTCACCATTACCCTGAAGCTACCGAATACGTGGATGAGATGATCCACATGATATCTGACCTGGAAACCAAGGGCTATGCCTACAAGGCAGAAGACGGCAGTGTCTATTTCAATATTGAGAAGTACAAGCAATATGGAAAACTGGCCAATCTGAATCCTGAAGAGATGGTGGCCGGTGGTCGGGTAGCTGATGATAGCTATGATAAAGAGGGTGTGCGCGATTTTGCTCTCTGGAAAGGCTACAAGCCTGAGGATGGTGATGTGCAATGGGACTCACCCTGGGGTAAGGGTCGTCCTGGCTGGCATATAGAATGTTCAGTGATGTCCACGGAACTGCTGGGAACGCACTTTGATATTCATTGTGGGGGAGTGGATAATATTTTTCCGCACCACGAAAATGAAATTGCTCAGAGCGTGTGTGCCACAGGTGAAGATTTTGTGAATTACTGGCTCCATTCGGAGTATCTGTTGGTTGACAACAAAAAGATGTCAAAATCCCTGAATAATTTTTATACACTTCGGGATCTGCTGGATCAGGGTTATCCGGCCGAGGCGATCCGCTGGATGCTTATCACTACGCATTATCGACAAAAATTGAATTTTTCAGTGGCACGATTGGATGAAGCCTTGAAGGCGGTCAATCGTTTGCGGGAATTTAAAGCCAAGCTTGTGGCATACGAGGGTGATGGCACTGATCATGCTTCTGAACAAATTTCCACAGCTGGTTCTGAGTTCACCCGAGCCATGGATGATGATTTAAATATCTCTGGTGGTTTGGCAGCCATTTTTGATCTGGTACGCTGGGGGAATCGAGTTATGGTAGAGTTAACCCTGAGTCAGAAGGGTGCCGGCGACATAACTGCCCTTCTTCAAGGATTCGATCATGTCCTGGGTGTGCTGGATATGGAGAGTGGTCTGGATGTTGAGGTGGATGAAGCATTGATTGCATCCAAAATAGCGGATAGAAAAGCGGCCCGCGCCAATAAAGACTTTGCCACCAGTGATGCTATCCGGGATGAATTGCTCGCGCTGGGGATCGAACTCATTGATACCCCAGATGGCACGAAGTGGAAGCTGAAATAGTCGCATCCTCC
>JAERTH010000118.1 GCA_016844955.1 Fidelibacterota bacterium
TTGAGTCCTTCATATTTATCGTTTTCACCGATAAAGATACAGAGCTTCAGTCCTATGTAATCTTCATGCATATACAGCCTCGATTTTTATCACCATAATTTAGCGATGCTAACCCCCGCCCAAACAGCGATAAGTGTACCGGCTACATTAGCCAATATATTTGCTCCGGCAAACATCCATTCCCCACTCCGCATGAGATTGAGTGTTTCAAAAGAAAAGGTGGAGTAGGTAGTAAAAGCACCCAGGAGCCCCACCAGGACAAATAATCTTACCTCCTGACTCACAATAACTTTCTCCAAAAACAAAGTGGCCAGCAAGCCAAGCATAAAACTACCCAATAAATTTACAGACAGGGTTCCAAATGGGAACCGAGGGCTGAGTTTCTGAGCCAGTCCACTCAGCCAATAGCGACCAATGGCTCCCAGAAAGCCCCCCATGCCGATTGACAATATTCTTGTTACATCCACAATTCTAGTGCTTTCACTCTCTCACCCCTGGAATCAAATATACATCTTCAATCACAGCTACATGAGTATTTTTGAAGTAATACCAACCAGCGAATGTCAGCAGTACAGAAATCACAATCCAGGGAATGCCCAGGTCGGATAAGCTGTTCGATTCCATTGATTCGCTCATGAATAATCCTGTAAAAGATGACAGATTGAAGAGGGCATGAACCAGCATGGGAATCAGAATGTTGGCGGTTTTAATCATCAACCACCCCAACAGAAGCGCCAGAATGATTAACTCCGTCAAGGCCGGTAAATAAAAAAGGTAGGCAATGTGAAACAGGGCAAAGACAACTGCAGGAATCACAATTGCAGGTAGCGTCGAGCCATACCGGTAAAAAATGCTCTGTTGTAGAATGCCTCTGAAGAGAAACTCCTCCACCACAGGTGCAACCAGTCCGGCTGCAATTATCAAAATCAGGTTGGCCATAATACTGCCTTCAAACAGCCCTGCTTCCATCTGCTGTAAAAAATCCGGCATGGGAAAATAGGGTAGTACAATTACCTCGAAGACAGAGGTCAGGCCAATGACCCCACTGACAAAAAGAATAGCCATAATAATGGTAACTGGGGAGATCGTTTTCAGGGGCAGGACTTGAGATATATACAGACCACGTTGATTAAAAATGAAGAGGGCAGGGACGACAATGGCCAGCTCACCCAGGAGGATAATCAGTCGATCCAGGAGAATGGTATCCTCCATCTCCATTATCATGCCCTGAAAGAAGAGACTGACAAAAAAGCCCAGAAACATACTGGCGGCTACCAGGAGATATGCTTCTCTTGTGCTAAAGATATGCAGTGCTTTTCGTATCATTATATATGGGCTCAATTTCCAGGTGCTTAAAACAAAAATGGGGTGAAAATGAAAATCGACCAGCGACCCTCACTCTCACCCCAATCAATATCAATAAGTCAGGTTACTCTTTGATAACCCAAACTTTTACTTCAGCTTTGATATCTGTAGCGACTTTAACGGGGACATTATAAATGCCCAGGGCCTTGAGCGGCTCTTCGAGCAGAATGTCTCGTTTGTCAATCTCATATCCTTTGCCAGCCAAAAGTGCTGCAATGTCTGCAGCAGTAACGGCGCCAAAGACCTTGTCTTCTTCACCGACCTTGACGGAAGTTTCCAAAGAAAGGTTGCCAAGTTTGGCAGCCAGTTGCTCGGCCTGAGCGGTTGCACGGGCATTGCGACTGTCTTTCAATTTCTTCTCTTCATCAAAGATGCGGGAGAAACTGCGTGTGGCATGATAAGCCAACTTTTGTGGTATCAAATAATTGCGAGCAAAACCGTCTTTAACATTAACTGTTTCGCCAGCCAGACCCAAGGATTCGACATCTTCACGTAAAATGATTTTCATGATCAGATCCTTTTAGTTAGGCGTTTCTAACGTCATTGCTATAAGGCAACAACGCAATATTCCGCGCACGTTTAATGGCTGTAACCAGACCCCTCTGGTGCAGGGCGCAAGTGCCAGTAATCCGACGGGGTAAAATTTTACCCTGCTCGGTTACAAAGCGACGCAGCATTGAAGGATTCTTGTAATCAATTTGCATTTTCTTGTTTTCACAGAATTTGCAGATCTTTTTTCTATAGGTGAACATTCTCATATTGAATACTCTCTTTCTCTAATCCGGCCGATTACTCTGCGTCAGCAGGTTTTTCAGCTTCTTCTTCCGGTGCCGCTTCGGCGGACGCTTCAACCACGGCTTCTGCGGCTGGCGCTTCTGTCACGGCTTCAGCCACTTCCTCAACGGCTTCTGTTGTGGTTTCTACCGGTGCTGCTTCGGCGACTGCTTCAGTCGCTTCGCATGGTGCTTCAGCTTCAACGGCTTCTGCAGCTGGAGCGGCGGCTGGAGCAGCAGCTTCTTCATAGCGTCTTGGTCTGCGACCACCATCTCTGGAATCTCTTCCACCGGGACGTCTACTGCCACGATCAGCTTCATATGCCTGAGGCACTGCAAGGGTTTCAAAATCAGGGAATTCATCCAGACGGATGGTCATGTAATGCAGGACACCTGATTCAATCTCAAGTTCCCGAGAGAGTTCAGTGACATCTGGGTTTTCACCCTGAAAATGCAGCAACACGTAATTTCCATACATTTCTTTATCGATGGCATATGCCAGTTTACGTTTGCCCCAATGTTGTGTATTCACAACCTCGGCACCTACGTTTTTGAGGACTTCTTCCACACGTGCTACAACCGGGGAGATTCCTTCACTATCAAAGTTGATATTTACAATATAAAGGCACTCATACTTTTTCAAGAGCGAACCTCCTTATAGACCTATGGTTGCGATCAGAGGTGCAATAACCAGTGATACAACCGACATTAATTTAATCAGAATGTTCAGTGAGGGACCTGAGGTATCCTTGAAGGGATCACCTACGGTATCACCAACGACGGCAGCTTTGTGTAATTCAGAACCTTTTCCATATTTGGTTCCGTCAAACTCAACTCCGTCCTCTACCATTTTTTTAGCATTGTCCCAGGCTCCACCAGCATTTGACTGGAAGATGGCCATGAGAACACCGGTTACTGTAACACCTGCCAACAGACCACCCAGTGCTTCAGCACCGAAGATGTATCCAACAACTACAGGGGTCAGAACAGCCAGCAGTCCAGGAAGCATCATTTCCTTGATAGCAGCTTCAGTGGAAATGGTAACACATTTTCCATATTCAGCTTTGCCATCAGCAGCATCGAAGATTTTTTTATCTTCAGCAGACATTTCTTGGTCTTCTTCATATTTATTCATGACCTTCAAAGCAGCTGTCAATTCAGGAATAGTTTTGAACTGACGACGTACTTCTTCAATCATGGCCATTGCGGCACGACCTACAGCACCCATAGCCATGGATGAAAATACAAAGGGCAGCATACCACCAACAAACAAACCGGCCATCACCGTTGGGTCGGTAATAGTGATATTCATGGGATCTCCACCACGAATAACTTCAACTGTGGTACGGAAAGCGGCAAACAGAGCCAGTGCTGTGAGGGCTGCTGATCCAATTGCGAAACCTTTTCCAACAGCTGCTGTGGTGTTACCTACAGCATCCAGTTTGTCGGTGCGCTGACGAACTTCTGGTGGGAGTTGTGCCATTTCGGCGATACCACCAGCATTGTCCGAGATAGGACCGTAAGCATCAATTGCCAACTGCATACCTGTATTGGCAAGCATACCCAGGGCTGCCATGGCAATACCATAAAGACCTGCAAAGTGGAAGGCACCCATGATACTTGCTGCAATAATCAGAACTGGAACAGCTGTGGACTGCATTCCTACACCAAGTCCAGCAATCAGGTTGGTTGCTGCACCAGTTTGTGACTGGCTGACGATGGAGTTAACAGGACCGGTTCCGGTTCCAGTATAATGTTCAGTGATAAATCCGATTCCCAGTCCAGCGGCCAGACCGATGGTGGTTGCCCAGAAGACGCCAAGACTGGTATACTCTGCGCCACCCAGTGTAAAGGTTGCAGGCAACATCTGGGTGATCATAAAGAACATGACCACAACCATGATACCAGAGGAACCAAACTCACCGATATTTAGACCTTTCTGGGGATCTCCGCCTTCCTTTACTGAAACCATGAAGGTACCGACAATAGAAACCAGGATACCAACGGCAGCAATCAGGAGGGGCAGGAATACAAACTGAGGAGCCAGTGCACCGCTTACCAGAATAGTGGCACCAAGTACCATTGAACCAACAATTGACCCTACATAGGATTCAAAAAGATCGGCACCCATACCGGCAACATCACCAACATTGTCACCAACGTTATCAGCGATAGTCGCAGGGTTCAGGGGGTGATCCTCAGGGATTCCAGCTTCAACTTTTCCAACCAGGTCAGCACCGACATCAGCGGCTTTGGTATAAATACCACCACCAACACGCGCAAACAGGGCAATGGAACTGGCACCCAGTGAAAAACCTGACAACACGGACATTACCATGCTCAGGTCTGTAAAAATCTCGCGATAAATCAGGAATAAACCACCCAGTCCGATGACACCCAGACCTACAACGCTCAATCCCATGACAGATCCACCGGCAAAGGCAACGCCTAAGGCTTTGGCCAGACCGGTACGAGCTGCCTGTGAAGTACGATAGTTAGCTTTTGTGGCAACACGCATACCCAGGAAACCAGCTAACCCAGAGGCCAGGGCTCCTACGATAAAT
>JAERTH010000119.1 GCA_016844955.1 Fidelibacterota bacterium
GAATTGCTTCGAGCACTCTTTAAAGCACATGAAAAACGAAGTGATTGGCCAAAGGCTCTAGATGTCCTGGGAAAACTCATTCAATTTGAAGGTGAATTACCCGGATATGTGAATGCCCTGGGGGCAATTTTGGTCCGGATGGAGGAATTTGAAGCTGCCCTGCAAGTCTATCTCCGACTGGCAGAAGCGCAGGCTCATGATGTTGGCTTGAAGCGAAAAATCGCTTCTCTTTATGCGAAGCTGGGTCAGATTGATAAAGCTGAGGAGTGGTTGTCCTGAAGCTCAAATAAGGACTTGTTTTCCTTTTTTGCGAAGTGTCTGCTGATCCAGAAGAGATTTTAGCTGAGCTGCAGAATAAGGTTTTTGCAGATATCCAGTAAACCCCTTTTCCGTGAAATTACCCAGTAGTCGTTTTTCATAAGCTGTGATGGCCACCATGGGTGTGTTTTTGAAGCGCTGTTTGGTTTTTAATTGTTCTCCCAGTTCCAAACCTGAGATTCCAGTTCCAAGCGCAATATCCAGCAGCATACCTGCAACAGGTGTATCTTCGACCAATTCCAGAGCTTGTTCACCGGACTCAGCATCAATTACTTCGATATCCATATTTTTGAGCAAGTATTTGATGAGTAAACGCGAACTTTCATCATCTTCTACCACCAGTAAGGTTTTTTTCTGCAGTGCGTTTTTATTGTCCATGCTGAATCCTTTCAATCATAGCCAATTCAAATCAGGTTTTTAATATTTTCCAGGAGCTCGAGGCGTCGGAAGGGCTTGGTCATGAAATCGTTACAGCCAGCCTCCATACAACGATCCCGATCAGAGGTAAAAGCATGTGCTGTCAGGGCAATTATTGGAAGTGACTCCCATTTCTCACTTGCTCGAAGAAATCTGGCCAGATCAAGGCCATCTTCATCACCCTTTAAGGAGAGGTCGAGCAACACCAGTTGTATGTCATGGGTATTGAGCTGCTCTTTGGCACCTTCAACCGATTCAGCGAAATGGAGCGAAAAATCCCGTTTCAGCGTGAACCCTGCCAGCTTTTGTGAATTGGGATCATCTTCGACTACCAAAACACTAATTTTATCAGGTTTTATGTCGGCGGCTACATCTTTTGTCTGAATAGGATCGCTGGCGACAGCTTCAATACTAAATCCAGATACGTTCGAGTTGAAGGGGAAAGTAACGGTGAAAGTACTGCCAACATCCTGTTCACTTTCCAAATCGATATCACCGTTTACCAGTTTCAAATAGCGATGCGCCAGTGCAAGACCAAGTCCAACACCCTGAAAATGTTTAGTGTATCCAGTACTTTCCTGGGAAAAGGCGTTGAACATCCGATCCTGGTATTCTTTCGACATGCCAATACCGGTGTCTTTTATGAAGATTTTGATGCTTTCTGTACTGATCTCGGCATTGACCTTTACATAGCCGGTATTGGTGTACTTAATTGCATTGTCTATCAGATTGGACAGGGCTTGTGTGGCGCAGTATTCGTCAGTTGCGATATGCATATCCACTGTGGGTACGTTCACCAATAGATCAAGATTCTTTTCTTCAGCTGTGCTGCGGAATGACGTTCCCAGCTCCTTGATGATCTTTGCTAAATCAATAGTCTCTGTTTTTAACTCAAAAGTACCAGTCTCAATTTGGGAAATATCCAGTATTTGGTGGACGGTTTGCCACAATCGTTTTCCGCTGACATGTATGATCTCAAAGTAGGCCTGTAGGTTGTCATCATACTTGCCTTTGACTTCTTCTTCAATCAGTTCAGTAAAACCAAGGATCGAATTGAGTGGTGTGCGTATTTCGTGACTCATATTTGCCAGAAATAGCGTTTTGACCTGCTCATTCTTTACCGCCCGTTCCTTGGCGGATATTAATTCATTTTCAGTATTCTTCTGGTTGGTAATATCGGTTGCATAATAATGGAGTAAATTCTGGTTCTGGAGGAAAAAGGCCGTCCACAGCAGGTGTAGGCCTTCCAGGGTTACCTCTCGTGAGGGGATTTGATTTTTATCCGACAGTGCTAGGCGAATATCCTCTTTGAAGGTTTTGGGCAGAATCTGAGCTACCTGAGCCATATCCAGATTCATTCTATCCAGTAGCTCAATACCAGCAGGATTGATATAGCTGGGGACACCGTATAAATCGACTTCCACCACAGGCATGGGATTGGCCAAAGGGAAAAATGCAAGGCGTTCAATTTCCTGTTGGGCTTTGTGTCTTTCAGAAATGTCACGCATGGTACCTTGAGCACCAATTATTTCACCATTGCGATGGATGGGGCTGGCACTGACTTCCATGGGGATCAGATCCCCAGAATTCACTTTCTGTGTAAGTCCCAGGTTGCGAATGGTTTTTCCGTCAGCAATCTTTTTCAATGCATCAATCACCCTGGATACCTGATCCATGGGTGTGGTGACCTTAAAATGCTTCCCGATCAGGGAATGTGGATTGCATCCAAACTGTGCTTCAACATTTGAGCTGATATAATCTATATAACCGCTACGGGTAATTTGAAATGTGATATCAATGGATGTTTCCACGAAGCGTCGGAATTTGATCTCGCTGCCTTCCAGGGTATCCAACCGAATTTTTGTTTCAAGATAGGGAGCATATATCTGAGGGAAGGTTTTCAGCATGGGGTACATTAAGTCAAGTTCAGCTGCACTGGTTTTGTTATTCGCGGTGAATACGATAACTGCAAAAAGGTGATTTTCTTTAAAGACTGGGCATCCGATCCAGAGGTGGGGTTTTGAAAAAATAGAAGAAGGATCATCGCAGTAATGCTGATACTCGGCACCTTTTACCTGAATGGAAGCTTTCTGCTCAATGACAGCTTTCAGGGGTGAATTTACACTATCAAGGGTGCGCGTGCGGGGATTCTCACTGGCTCCCTTGGTGAACGGAAAGGAAAGAATACCTTTTTTTGAATCATGGAGAACCATGGCCACACTGGTGATGCTGGTCCCCTCCAGAAGCATGTCAAAAGTTTGTTCTGCAAAAATGGGCAGGGCATTTGTTTCGTTTACCAGAGCAGCAAGCTGGTTGTGTAAATAAGTAGGGTCTTTTAATTGTTCGTTTATTGTTGGCATCGTACCTATTACTTTACTTCATAATTTCGTACTATGAATATCGGTTCTAACCAGGGATCCTTTAGGGAAAAATTTATCCGTTCCGTAAGGAACATTACACCTTTAAGAGGTCATTTTTTCGGTCATTAAACTGTCATGACCTACTCGACCAACTTTCCTCGTTTATAGATGAAGAAATAGTAGTAAATCGAGCCGGTGCTGGTCAACCCCAGACCAATAAGCGAAGGTATGAGGGTAGTCATCAAAGTTATCACAAAGAATGTGGCATAGATGACAAAGACAATGATCAGACTCCAGGGATAGAGCCACGCTTTATAGGGTCGCTCAACATCGGGGTATTTTTTCCGCAAAATGAATATTGCACCGAATACCATGAGGTTAAAGACGGTACTGGTTGCTGAGAAAAAATCAATAATGGTTTCGTAAGAATTGGCCGCTGATACTGCGAAAGTCAGAAGGACTGTAGCCCAGAGTCCCTGCCCAATAAGGGCATTGTTAGGTGTTTTGTGTTTTTTACTGAGCTCAGCAAATTTCTTAAAAAACATACCATCCCGTGCCATGGCCTGCCAGGCACGTGCCTTACACAGAATTTGGGTACTCACATTGCCAAAGGTATTCAGCATAACGGCAACAGAGATTAAAATTCCACCCGTGGCACCCAGGGCGACTTTCATGGCCTCTGTGGCCACCCATTTGGATTCAGCAATAGTGGCAGGCGATAGTTGAAACATGTATGCTGAATTGGCACCCATATAAAGTACCATCACACCTGCTATACCGATAAAAAGTGAGAGGGGGAGATTGCGTCGGGGATTTTTGACCTCCTCAGCGATATAGGTAGCACCTTCCCATCCTGAAAAGGCAAAAAAGGCATAACGTAATGCAGCACCTACTGCCAGGAATGTGGAACCGGTGAACGCGTCGGGGAGGAGGGGGTTCATGAAATTGGATAGGGAGCCAGTGGACCAACTGGTGAAACTTGCACCGATGATACCTCCTACGGCTACAACCTTGATGGCACCAAACAAATTTTGAATTTTTCCGCTGAGTTGAACTCCAAATAGATTGACGATGGTGAGTAGCCAGATAGTAGAAAGTGCAATGATGTACAGAGCGACCTGACCGAAGGCATGACCAAAAGCGATAATCCAGAGTGCCTTAAGGTATTCACCAAAGATCAGCGCAACAGCAGCAATAGAAGCGGTTTCTGATACAAAAAACATGGCCCAGCCGCGGAGAAAGGCCCAGAAAGGGTGGTAAGCCATTTTAAGATAAACATAGGGTCCACCAGAACGCGGCATCATGGCAGCCAATTCTGCATAGACTACGGCACCAAAAATAGTAACAACGCCTCCTAAGACCCAGACCAGTCCAAAAAGGGATGTGCAGCCCACCAATGCCATAATCGGAGCAGGTGTTCTAAAGATACCAGAACCGATTATACGACTGATGACAATTGAAACGGCTTCGAGTAGACCGAGATCACGTTTGTATTCAGTTGCATCTCCAAAATCACGTGGAGTGTTAACTTGTACAGATTCAGGCATTGTGCCCTCCAGTGGCAGTTAGAATAGTTGCTGCTAAACCAGATAAATCTCTTAGCGTAACCCAATATGGAAAGCCGCAAGATTGATGCTAGATAAAAATCATTTATTAACGGGTGGAAACTAATTAATCAGGATGCATCGTGTACTATTAATAATTGGAATTATGCATTAAAACAAGGGTCTGATTCACATAGTTATGAAAACAGCGGAGCCGGTTTGTCGTGAGGGTAGGTTGAGGTGCATATAATAGCACCCAAGTCTGAATTGGTATTTTTATCAAAAGGGCATTTTGTATAAAATGACTCAGGTAAAAAGTGTGTAGATAAGGTTTACATCTAAAGATATACTTTAAGTGAATGGAATAGAGGAAAATATAGATGGAGGCCGAACTCCGGTTCGGAAAAGCCATTTCAATGGCAGGTCTGAACCAATTCCCCGTCGTAGCATATGGATACCCAGAGAAATGGATTTATATATATACCATAACAGGCTGTATATCAGGGTGCTAGCGTTATGACCAGAAAGTCATACATAAGTCTGCAATGATCAATCCGGACAGCTTAAAAAATAGATAACCTCCATCAGAAGGGTCCAACTGGAAAAAAATATTGATATCTCGGCTGGTTACGCAATCCACCATTTCATTTGACTCCAGGGTCAATTATTTTCAAGTCCAGTGCCAATACACAATTGTTACAACGATTTCTATTCTCAGAATATGGGAATGCTTGCTTGGGCGCGTAAATAATTATGTAAATCAATGCTCCCTGGGGAGAAAGATACCTCAATAAATTGTAATAAATTCGGACAGGATTATATTCTATCCCGGCATCAGGGCATGGTACTGATGCAACTAACCATTAGCCGATTTCCAGAGATAGATATGAACGATCCAGAGAATTATATAGATCCGATAAATATGGTCAACTCAGATGATAAAGTTATGTATGACTTTTTGTTTGACAATGCTCCAGTTTCATTGTGGGAAGAAGACTACTCAGAGATTATAGAATTGCTTAATCAAATATCTGAAACTGACAAGACTGACCTGCCTGCATATTTCGATAATCATCCAGAAAAACTGGACCAAATGATTGCTGGAATAAAAATCGTAAATGTGAATCGAGAAACGCTTGATTGGATGAAGTGTGGCAGCAAAGAAAAGCTAATCAGAGAATTGGAAAGTAGCTTTACACGTGACTCCAGAGAGGTTTTTATTTCAGAATTACAGAATATAGTTGCAGGAATCTATCGATATGATTTTAAAACCAAGCTGGTTACTCTGGATGGGGAAGAGCGGTTTGTATCCATGCGAATTCGAGTCAAGAAAAATGCATTAGGAGAGCCCTTATATAACCGCGTATTAGTTGCAATTAATGATATTACTGAGATCCGTGAATCAGAAATTGCCCATCGTGAGGAAAAAAATAGAACGGAGAGATATTTAAATTTAGCCAATGTCCTGTTTCTTTCCCTGGATCGAAACGGTGCAATAACAATGGCTAACAGAAAACTGTGCGACATCCTGGAACTTGAACCGGATGCTGTCATAGGTCAAAACTGGATAGATAGTTTTGTTCTCGAAGATGATATTGATGAATTGAAACAGCTAATCTCTAATCTGCTTCAGGGATATTCTGAAGAGGTTAAGCATGTGGAGAGTCATATCGTTTCGAGTACAAATGAAGTGTTTACCATCGAATGGTTTCACACAATCCTGCGTAATGAGCAAGGGGAAATTGTGGAGATAGTTGCCTCTGGTAATGATGTAACACGCGAGAGAAGGCTTGAGATAAAAAATACTGAAATGGAAGCGCAAATACAGCATACACAAAAGCTTAACTCCATTAGTACCCTGGCCAGAGGTGTTGCTCATGAGATCAATAATCCCCTGACAGGCTTACTCAATTATGCCAACATTCTTGAAGATGAAATCGAGGATCCAGAGCTGAAAGAATTTGCCCAGGGAGTTCAAAAAGAAGGCACACGGGTTGCAAAAATCGTTTCAAACCTGCTGTCCTTTGCCAGAATGGATGTTAAAACCAAGCGAAAACTAAAAATATCCGAGGTTATCGAAAAAGCAGTTATGCTGATTAATCAGTCTCTGTTAACTGATAACATTCACCTGGAATTCGGAGGTCAGGGTGATGATCTATTTATTCACGGCCAGGAGCAAGAACTGCAACATGCCATTTTAAATCTCATCACCAACTCGTGGCAGGCTATCAATCGCAAGGAGTATCAAGCTGATGAGAAATCCCTGATCACAATAAACACTTCACTTGTTGAGAACGCAGACAGCAGGTTGGTGAGAATTCTGATGGAGGACAATGGACAAGGTATAAAAGAGAAGCATATCAATAATGTTTTTGACCCCTTTTATTCCGGCAGTAAACGGGTCAGACGTGTTGGAATGGGGCTGGCCGTGGCTTATGGCATAATTAGCGACCATGGAGGAAGTATTTCCATTGCCTCAACATATGGCCAGGGGACACAAGTAACTATCGATATGGACTATTATTCAGGTGAAGGTCATATTGAGAAGGGAGCATAATGATGACCAAGCAAATTGATATGATTGTAGAAGATGATACCAGTAAAAAAACGATTCTGGTTGTTGACGATGAAGAATCCATTCGGAAAACGTTAAAATACATGTTAAAAAAGGTAGGCTACCATGTTAAAACTGCTGACCATGCCAGTGTCGCCTTTGAATTGTTGGGTGAGTTTGATATTGATCTGGTCATTTCAGATATTGTTATGCCCGATATAAACGGCCTGGAATTGGTGAGTCAAATCAATAAGCAATACAATCCACCTCAAATATTACTTATTACTGGAGAACCCTCTCTGGAAACCGCTACCAGTGCTGTGAAGCTTGGCGTGTTTGACTATATCTCGAAACCTGTCAATAAAAGAGCACTCCTTGACGTTGTTCATCAAGCGCTTGAGAAAAAGTCGCTTCTGGATGAGAAGGAACGGCTGGTTCAACAGAATTTGCGCTACTCACGGGATCTGGAAGAAAAACTGGATCAGCGTACATACAATTTATTATTGACCGAGGAAAAATATCGGAGTCTGTTCGAAAACACCAACGTTGGGGTGGGAATCTCAACAGAATCCGGTGTCTCAGTGGAGGTGAATTCAGTGATGTGCAAAATTTCGGGATATTCACCTGAAGAGTACAAAACCTTAAATCTTGCCGACACTTATGTTGATTCTGCCAGCCGAGTTAGGCTGTTAGCTCAAATGGATTTAAATGCAGGCGTTGATCAGTATGAAGCTGAATTCTACAGGAAAAATGGAACCTCATATTGGGCAAGTCTGACCGTAAAGAAAATTCTTTATCGTCAAAGACCAGCATTTCTTACCACTGTACTGGATATTTCCAAACGGAAAGAGAACGAGCTCAAGCTTCAACAAGCGCTTGCTGACAAAGAAGAAATGCTGCGTGAAATTCACCATCGTACAAAGAACAACATGAATGTGATCATTTCCCTGCTCAACATGCAGTCATATTCTTCAGATGAATCAAACATAAAAGAGATCCTTAGTAAGGTTAATGATAGAATCTATTCCATGTCTCTGGTCCATGAGCAAGTTTATCTCTCCCGCCAATTCTCTTCCATGGCTCTCAAACAGTATATTAAGTCTATGATTATGCGACATTATGCAGGTCCAGATTTGAGAGGGAGAAGCATTAACTTCATAAGCGAGCTGGCCGATGTGGAAATTGGCCTGTCGCAAGCCATACCTCTGGGGTTGGCACTGAATGAGGTTTTGGCCAACGTAATGAAGCATCCTTATGAACCTGATTCAGAAGGAGAGGTGTTGGTGAATATGGATTTGCTTGAGGATAACTCTGTCACCATCAGTATTCGGGACCATGGCAAGGGGTTTCCCGAGGATTTGAAACTTGATGATCCAGCCACACTGGGATTGCATATGGTAAAGATTTTGGTGGAGGATCAGCTTATGGGTACATTAACCCTGACTTCTGAGGAAGGTGCCTGTGTGAATCTCAATTTTCCATTAGAGAAAATTGCTTAACGCATAGGGCTGTTTCGGCCCAAATACATGTAATTTGTATTGGGAACCATATTGGAAGTACCTTGAGGAGCAACAGAATCTTCCTGCTAAGCGACAAATCTTCCTGCTAAACATTGATAAAAATCATGAGCATTCTTGAAGATACAGTACTTTCACAAGTTTTGCATTTGTGGCACATTTATTGGTAATAATAGAGACCATGAAAGAAAAGGGGATGTCCAATTGAGCGCTGAGATCAAAAAAAGCATAAGTGATACGGTTATTTTGGTTATTGAAGACGATAGCAGTATTCGTAACGCTATTAATACACTGTTATCACGTAAGGGGTATACGGTCATCGAAGCCAATCACGGGCGAGAAGGGCTGGCAATCCTGGAAGATTTTGGGGTCGACCTGGTAATCACAGACATTTTTATGCCCAATATGGATGGCTTAGAAGTCATCCGTAACATTCGCAAGAAGAACAAAGAATTACGGGTTATCGCCATCTCAGGTGGTGGTCAGATGCATCTTACTGAAAGTTTACGCTGGGCGGCGGCTTTCGGGGCAGATAAAACGCTGAATAAACCCATTAAACATACTGAATTGCTGGATGCAGTAGAAGCGTTAACCATGGGGAACTCTTCTGATGAATAGGCATCTACGGAATAACGCTGAGTGGCTGGTTACACATAACACTTATCTCAAGTTGGTGGGTTGATCGTATAATCATAATACTCTGGCAATCCTTGCTGATCACCCACCAGCTCTCTTCAAACTAAAATAACAAAAATTTCAATAAAATCAGACTATGGAAATAGATTTAATATTTACAAACTCTCGTATTCCATAGCTTGAAAGCTCCCGACCATATCCTGAGTTTTTAACGCCTCCAAAGGGGAGTCGGGGGTCCGAAACAGTCATCCCGTTGACGAAAACAGCTCCACTCTCGATGCGACGAGCAACCGCTTCTCCTAAATCCAGGTTTCTGGTCCAGATTGAACCTCCCAGACCAAAATCAGAATCATTGGCCACATAAATGGCTTCTTCAGTGTCTTCTACAGGGATAATAGCGGAAACGGGCCCGAATGTTTCTTCATGATAAAGACTCATTCCAGATTTAACATCCGCCACAATAGTTGGTTCATAAAAGGCACCCGGTCCATCAATCGGCTTGCCCCCCAGAACAAGTCTACCACCCGCTTCCAGTGTGGAGATTACCTGGGCATGTAGTTCATCCCTGAGATCATGACGTGCCATTGGACCAACCTGCGTTTCATCCAGGAGCGGATCACCCACACGCATCTGGGACATGATAGCGGCCTGTCGTTTTTCGAATTCAGCCAGCATGGACTCAACCACAATAAAACGTTTGGCTGCAATGCAACTCTGACCAGCATTTATCATTCTCGCCTGGGCCGCAACGCGTGTACATGTATCAATATCGGCGTCTTCCAATACCAGGTAGGGATCTGAGCCGCCCAATTCCAGTACTGATTTCTTTAATTCACGACCGGCAATGGATGCCACCGATCTTCCAGCTGCCTCACTGCCTGTGAGGGTAACCGCACGCACGCGTTTATTGCTTATGACTCTTTCAACTTCAGAGCTGGGTATCATGAGTGTTCTAAACAGGTTGCCAGGGAATCCAGCTTTCTTAAAGACTGATTCAATAGCCAGCGCACATCCTGGTACATTGGATGCGTGTTTGAGTAGGGCTGCATTGCCCGCCATGAGCGCAGGCGCGGCAAAGCGAAAGACCTGCCAGAAGGGGAAATTCCAGGGCATTATCGCCAATACAATTCCAATGGGTTCAAAACTGACAAAACTCTTGGTGGCGCTGGTATCTACAGGTTCGTCTGCAAGAAACGTTTCAGCGTTGTCAGCATAATAATCACAGACCCAGGCACATTTTTCGATTTCAGCTCGGGCTTCGCTGCTCACTTTCCCCATTTCCACAGACATCAGTTGGGCCAGGGTTTCCTTGTCGTTGTGTAGCACGGTTGCTGTAGCGTGCATGAGCATGCTGCGTTGATTGAAGGTGCTTGCCTTCCATGTCAGCCAGGTATCCTGAGTATCTTTGATGATGGCATGGACATCAGCCCTGGAATGCGGTTGGAATTCACCAATTAATTCCCCAGAACTCGGATTAACAGCACGCATTACAGACACTCCTTCATCTTCAATACTACGCTTGAAATCTCTTTCGGGATTGCGGTGACAAGGAGGTGCACAGTATGGCTAGAAGTAGGTTAGAAACTGGCAATCTTCAACCAGAATGTATTTCCAGTGGGGTGATTAGGCTTCACACCCACCTCTGCATCATGCAGGACTGCAATCCGTTTGACAATGGCCAGACCTAATCCACTCCCTCGCTTCTGCTTGGATTTGACCTGCATGCCTCGGCGAAAAACTGCTTCACGGCTTTCCTCTGGAATGGTCTTGCCTTCATCCATGAATTCAATACAAGTGCTTCCTTGGGTATTTTTAGCTTTGATAGAGAGCTTTTTCCCGTCGGCAGCATAGCGGATTGCATTGGTAAGGAAATTGATAAAGATTTCAGCGATAATGGGGTTGGCGTTTACCATAATCCTGTCTTCTAAATCTGTTTGTACTTCTATTGCACTTGCGCTTAGCTGAGGAGCTAACTCCGCAACACTATTCTGAATGAGGGGTACAAGATCCATCTTATATAACTCAATGGATTCACCTATACTGACTTTTGATAGCGTGGTGCTATGTTCCATGACCTTCTGTAAACTGGCGGCGCTATTATTCACCAACTCAACCAATTCATTTTCAGGTTGTTCCTCCTTGAGTATTTCTGTCACACCAACGATTACACCTGCAGGATTTTTAAGATCATGAGTAATTATATCCAGGAGTAATTCCTTAATCCCGTTGGATTCTTGAAGTTGGGCTGACAGTTCTCTGTGCAATTTTTCTGATTCAGCTATCTGGCGTTGACTCTGATAGCGTTTTTCAGAAATTACTCCGAACAAAATTGCAATGGTGATGGTCATGAGAAGTATGACACTGAATGTAATGATGTGTTCCATCTCATCGTGGTGGGATATTGCAGTATATTTTTCAGGTAGTATCTGGGATACGAGAATCCAACGAATTTCAGTGTTCCCTGAAGCAGAGAGGGGCTGAATGCTTCTATATGTTACCAATCCGGCATCACCAAAATACTGGCCCGTTACGCCCTCAGAAACCCGACTCCACACGTCAGGTTGTTGATGAAGCAGCGTTTTGTCACGATGCTCAGCGTACATGAATCCGAAACACTGTACTGAATCGGGATGATACAGATAATACCCCTCTTGATTTAAGAGCATACAGGTACCCTGATGCTGGGCAAGATTGTCCTCAAAGTTCTTCAGCAATCTTTCTCCAAGATAATTGGCCAATACAACACCATGTATTGTCCTGTACCTGTCGTGTAGGGGAAGGCCAAATCTGATCATGGGTTTAACAGGTACCTCAACTGCTCCATTTTCAACATTCAGATCAAAGGGAGATACATAAATATCATTACTGTCCTGCTCCATGGTCTCTCTAAAGTAGTAGCGCTTAGATTTATCCTGAAGTTCTGCTGAAGGTACAATTTTGCCATGGCCATCGTTAAAATTAATTCTGGCTTGTTCCAACCCTGTACTGTCAAGGATTCTTAACTGATCGTAAAGTTTTTTTTCATTGCAGAACATGAGTAAGGCTTGCTGAGCCTCCAGGCTGATGTCTGATACGCCAAACCTTTCTGACAATAGTCCGGATTCAAATTTGGCATGCAAATATTTCAGATCCGAGGTAACAACTTCAAGATCCTTTTCAATTGCTGCCTCCATGACCAGAAGATGATTCATCTCATTTGAGGCAATTTCCCGATAGTCTTCTTTTAGTTCGAGTTGGTGATAAAAATTTATCAAATAAAGGATGATGAGGGCGCTGGGGATAACGATTACAACAGTTCTGATGAAGATCCTGCTAATGTTTAATGCTGTACTCATGGATTCTGTTGTTCCTCAGTTGTCCTAAATCTTAGTAGATAATCAATTCAATATACACTGTGATTATTTTAGTAGGACAAGCTTTTTAGTCTGTCTATAGCCAGGACTATGAATGGAATAAAGATAAATGCCGGCCTCAACCGCTTTGCCCTGTTCATCTGTTGCATCCCATTGGCTGGACTTATAGCCTGCGGTCATTTCCTTGTTGATCAGTGTTCGAATGGATCGTCCCCTCATATCGTAAATGCTGAGCTTAACCATGGACCTGGTTGGGATTTCATAGGTAATGGTTGTCACTGGATTAAAAGGATTGGGAAAATTGTGATGTAATTTGAAGTGTTGGGGCAGGTCAGACCCAGAGGATGTTTCCAGGGTCGTGTTTGACATGCCGGGCGAGGGTACCATACTGGCCCAGGTTTCACCGCCATCAAAGATTCGACCAAAAGAAATATCTTCACGCTGTGCTCTAAAGCTTAAGGAGTCAAATACAGTGAGACCGTCACTGTTAACCAGAGCCAGGAATTCTCCGCCAGCACTGAGTTTAAAATTGGTATGCAGGTCTCCCTGTGCCATTTCATCATCACACCAGACCAGGAGGTGACCATAGGGCTCGATAGATGGTGCATCCTCAGGAAATTGCCATTTTGTGAGATTGTTTGGATTGTCGGTCAAATAAAGCCCCGCCAGATTCAAGCTGAATTCGACCGGGTTATACAGCTCAACCCAGTCATCGAAATCTCCGGCTTCATCCTGATTGATTGTGCTGTTACTAGCCATGAATTCATTCAACTTGATCTGGCTGGAATAAGGAGCAACCACAAAAAATGGATAATCAGAGCTGTTGAAGGTATAGTAAGCACCAATATCTGAAATACTGCCATCCTCATCCAGGGGAAAACCCGGGTTCCCGGCATTCAGGCAGGGTGAGGTTGAGGTGAGTTCAAAGTTGTAAATATCCGAATCCACAAATTGTGGATCTGCAACAATGTTTGTTGTTCCTGGCAAGAGTTCCAGATCTGATAATGAGTAACTCACTTCAATTGATGAATATTCATCTACGGAGATGGATTCAATGAGGCTACCTGACAGAATGGTATTGGTCACTGTGGCAGTACCGCCTCCAGCACCTTCATTCTTTTCATAACAGGCTACACCATAGTGGTTATTGATGATGCTGTTATTGGTAACGATGGCACTTGCCTCGTCCTTGATAGCTACAGCCAGCACGCATCCAACAATGAGGTTTCGGTCTATGGTGATGGATGATCCCTGACCTACAGAGATACCCTTATCAGAGGAATGATATATCAGGTTGGATGTAAGCAGCACCCCATCCGAACCTTCACCAATATCTATCCCATCCGAATTAGCGCCCAAAAAATTATAAATTCGATTGTTGGATACAATTCCATCGCTGACACCATCCAGGTCAATGGCATCCGTATCAGGAGCATCTGAACCATAGAAGAAACAGCTGTCAATTCGCGTAACACCACGTTTAACATTGATGAAATCACATATGGATTCAGATCGGAAACTAGAGTTGCTGACAAATGACCAGCCGCCCTCAATGTAAAGGGGGAAGGGGACGTCCCGGATATCAACATAGTCCAGATAAAGATTGGAATTGATGGCTGAGATTGCACCACGATGCTGAATGGGGTCGACACCCCGGGTAGCACCCCTGAAATGCGTGTGGGTTATTCTTGATGTATCAGTGGTGTTGGAGAAGGAGAGCCCGCCCCAATTGGTAACTCCTGCTCTGGTGTTGGCTTTAATCTGGACCGGTTGATCCAGGGTACCATTGGCCAATAACTGGCCTGCTACAACAATGTTTGCATTGTCCGACAGTCTGAATTCAACTCCTGGTTCCAGAGTCAGAGTCACACCTGCAGGAATGAATAAATCTTCAGTAACGGCATAAGGTTGAGTATTATCAAGTTGGGTGTTGGCAGATATGATACCGGGGAGAATTAATTCATCAGAAAGTTGGAACTGAGCCGTGAAGGTTTGATCATTTGCACAATTAAAATCAATCCTCGATGAATCCGAAACGCCTAGCCAGCCTACAAATTCATAACCGGGAGTGGCCGCGGCTCTTAGTGAGATTGGAGCATCTTTGAAGTAGGTCTGATTCTGATCCGGGTTAAGTACCGGCACATTATTGATAACAATTTTTCCAGCACCCTCAGGAATGATATTGAGAGAAATATCAATGGTGCCGTCCAGATTGAATTCGCTGTTCAACTGAGTAAATACGATTTCGGGTCGGGCCTGAGCAAAGCTTTTCATGGCTTCTAATTCAGATTCCCAATAGCTCATGGAGGAGACACTGCCTTCAGACCCCCAGCGCTGTATATGTCTAGGCATTTCCAGACTGATATTGGTCGCCAGGCTGTCGACGATGCTTTCAATCCGTTCATAAGTAAATGTACTATTCAAGTGGGCCGCGGCTCTTTGGAGGAAGCGTTCCTCAAAATATTGTCCTTCCAAGAGATACTGGAACAGTAGATAGCCATCCATGAGGTTGTCCACCAGGTTGTTGTTGATGTTGGCAGGGTTAAAACCACGGTCCACATCAACAATGAGCCATTCCCATTTACCGGCATCGGTACCTGGGTGCCACCATTCACGGTTGTGACCCCAACTGGTGTTGGCACAGTAAATGGTCATTACAAGATGATCAATAAAGCCATCAACGTTCATTTTCTCTTTTAACTCGTCATAAGTCTGTGGCTGATCCAGATCGTTGGTCTGGATGAAAGCCAGTAATGCATTGTAGGCTTCGAAATCACCTTCAACTGTCAATAATCGAGTTCCACTGGGGGTGGCGGCATATTCAAGGTGGTTGTAGCTGGCAGGGTCTGCGCCAAAATTTTCAAAGAAGTAGGTCTTGTCGAATTTTTCACGAATGTTATGAATGCCCCAGTACTGGCCATTGAGAAAAAGGGCGGCAGGTTGATAGGCCATGTAGCCACACTCCATCATCCCAGTGACCAGGCTTTGGGTCATGGGATCCCGAATCAGCGTCTCTTCCCAATCATCTCCACCATTGCGGAATACGATGCGGGAAAAATCGGTGACGGTCTTGTATTCAAACAGCTGATAGGAAATGAAGTCGTCTCCGAACCGATCTCTGGTGTAGATAGTGAATGGCTTTTGTGGTTTGGTCCAGATATTCATGCCCCCCAGACGAGCGCCAGTATTAACCGTGAAGGCTGGATTCATATCCTCAGTGAAATACTCAATGGTGACCGGAATTTCCCGCTGCTTGTATTCATTTTCATAAATACCAATATCTGTATCCCAGAGCGTCGGTGGTTCAGCAACCATAGAAATAGTGGGTATATGGTTTGGCTCATCCAGTAGACAGGTGATTGTCAGGATTTCACCAGGGAGCTTTCCCTCCTCTAGGGCCCTTGATTTGATAACGGTGGTGGCATCAATTGTGAGGGGCTGTGAGTATAGGCTGGAATTACTGCCTGGTCTGGATCCATCCAGCGAATAAAAAATTTGTGCTGTGCTGGGGTTGGTTGTCAGGGTTATGTTTTGGGTACCGGTATAAAAACCACTGGCATGAGTGGCAGTGACATCGGCAGAAAATTCAGGCGGATTGGCCATGGGACCCTGGTTTTCATGCCCAGGGGTGGGCTCACCAAAAAAGGTCCAGGTGGTTTCATATCTGCCCTGGGAAACATCTGTGAGTTGTTGATTAAAACTAACCTGATCAATAATTTCTGCAGGTGTATAGGAAATTCCTTGTAGACCGAAGTCAAAACTCAAGTCAGAACTTGATCCACTGATCTGGTGGATTTCAACTGCCATCAGGTTTTCCCCTGAGAGGAGATCATCGGAATTCAGAGTATATTCAAAAAAGGCATCTTCCTCTCCAGAACTAACGGCAGTGCTGGCTTCAGTCTCAAAATTAACATCCCCATCTGGCATATTTGATCGCTTTTGCTCTATGCCGTTGAGGTAAACGATGGCACCATCATCACGTTTCAGTGTAATTAGCAGATTATCGTAAGTGGATGCATCGGTGACGGTAAAGTTGAGACGAAAGTAGGTAGTAATGTATTTATTATCGCTATCAAGGCCGTATCCCACAACGGTTTGTTCGTCACCATCCCCATACCCCAATTCAGCAGCACCCTGGTTCCAATTGCTGTCATCAAAATCAATTTCTATCCAGGCGTTGTTCTGATCGGAACCATCATCCAGATACTTCCAGGTGGAACCTTGGGGGATGAGATCTACGGTACTGCTTTGATCGGCCCGTGCCAGGACAAGCTGTTCGCCACTTTTACTTAGCTTGAAATTGGTATGGAAATGTCGCGTAGTATAGTCTTCCCATGGCCAGGTAGCCCGTTGATAAAACTGTCCGGGACCCTCATCATACCCATCAGCCCAGATGAGTAGATACGATTGTGCCGGGATGGAGGCACTGGCCGGGATGGACCACTTGAGGGGCTCAGCGGCATCATCTGAAAGAAAATATCCCGATAGGTTGACTTCAGAAATTCCCGGGTTATAGAGCTCAATCCAGTCCTGGTAATCCCCAAAATCATACATTTCAGGATAGTCACGTACATTGGATGCCAGGAATTCATTAATGCGTAATTCTTGAGCATGGAGTGGTCTAACGAGCACACTCATTAGAATGCACATCGCAAGGCCAATAGTATGAGGGAAGCGTTGGAGTACCTGATTCAGCAATTTTTCTTTTCCATAATTGTGCTACCGTAATTTCAGCCAGCTAATAGTGTATCTTGCATATACGTGTGAACAAGAACTTTTGGTAATTGAGATTGATCCTATGATACCTGTCACATGGCATCTCAGTTAAAGTTTCTACCACCACCCTACGAGCACTGATGAGCATACCAGTTTCAAATTTCTA
>JAERTH010000120.1 GCA_016844955.1 Fidelibacterota bacterium
GTCCAAGTAATCTCAAGTCAATATTGGGATTGATATTCTCACGGATATACTCTTTCCCAATGGTCAACATTCCACCAGTACCACAACAAGGGTCATAGATACTTCGTACTTTACCTTCACCTTGTAAATCATCTTTGTCTGGTGAGAAGACCAGGGAAACCAACAATCTAACCACGTCTCTTGGTGTGTAGTGTTCTCCACTGGTTTCATTAGACATTTCTGAGAATTTTCTAAGAAGTTCTTCGAAGACTGTTCCCATTTCATGGTTAGATATCTTGTCGGGGTGAAGGTCTATCTCAGTGAACTTATCAATAAGTTGATAGAGTCTGTTGTTCTTGTTCAATTTCTCTACTGGTTTTTCAAACCCAAAATTCTCAATGATATCAACTACATTTTCACTGAACCCACCAAGGTAATTCTGAAAGTTCCTATGGATATTCTGAGGGTCTGATTTCAGTCTGTTCAAATCATATTGGGAGTAGTTGAAAAAGGTGGAATTTACTTTACTCAGAATAATAGGAGTGGGGTCAACGACCTTCTCTTTGTATTCATTGTAAAGGTTTACCACTTCGTCTTTCTGAGACTCTAGAACACAATCTAACCGTCTTAGAACCGTGAAGGGTAGCATGACATCCCCATACTCATGTTGTTTGAACATTCCTCGAAGGACATCATCACAGACATTCCATATGAAACTTGAGATTTTACCGTAATTATTGGACATTTGAATTCTCGTATATAATGGTGGGTATGATATCAACATACCAATTATTGTGTTCTAGTTCATCTTTGATATCTAAGAGTGATTTCTCGATTTGAGATTCATCTGAATAGGTACAAGGGACAATCAATTCCTCATTAGTACAGTTCCACCCACCGTCTTGAACGATAAACCCATTATTCATAAGAACTGGAAATATTGATTCCGTAATTTCAGTGATCATTCCAATATCAGGATTTTCATAATGAATCGGTAGTTCAAACTTGAGTTCGATGGTCTTTTGATCGTGGTTCACCTTCCAAAAGAGAGAGGTAACGTGAATGAAGATTCCTGATTCTGTCAAATCTTTGACCCCAACCACTGATCTATATATACTTCGATTTCGTCTCTACTCGGTTGAACCGATTTCATGAAGAAATTCAACTTTGTTTCCACACGTTTTTTTGACGGTCGGTATCCAAGATGATAGGTGTCATCCTTGTTGACTAATGGACGTTCAGTGATGAAATAGTCTTGGACGAAATTGTCAAAGAACTGAAGTATTAGTACCTTCCACTCATCAGGGTTCGATGGAATATCATCTGAGTCGATCTTTAGAGTCCAACCTTTTATATAATCTGTGACCTCAGAATGTGATGGAGTGAATAGTTGGAACACCCAATTGACTGACTTTCTTCTGTCTGAACCGACACTCTTACTCTCGGGTCGGTACTCATCACTGAGGTTTATTGTCTTTGATCGAGTGGGTTTTTCGAATACCAAGTAGATGGATTTTGTAACCAAGTCATCCATAAATAACTGAAGAATATCATGAACATCCGAATTTTTTTTACTCATGAACGTGACCCCAATTGAAGAAAAATATCGATATGACCCCCGAAACCGTTGTAAATATTGGGAAATAATCTAACCCGATCCCCTGAAATATGTAGTGATTTGACAACTACAAAAGACGATAAACACTCCGAATACTAAAGAATATTTGATAGTGTAGTCGTATTGTAGTGACATGTAACTAAAAATAAACCCATCTCCAACATATTGTTTTTGATGGGTTTATGGTGTGGGCCCACAGGGACTTGAACCCCGAACCGACGGATTATGAGTCCGGCGCTCTAACCAATTGAGCTATGGGCCCTTTTCTAACGAGGAATTCTCAATTACGAATTATGAGTTGCACATTTAACAGTAACTGGTCATCCCAAAAAGCCGACTAAAATAATCGGGGTGGGATTGAACTGCAAAGGGATTGTATCCAAACTTCTATTCACCTGACTAAAAAATTCATACCGGTTCAAATTATTTGTTGCTGGCAAATGAAGCTATATCAAAGCTTCGGGCTAATTCAATCTTTTGTATCAGGGTTATTATAAACAAAAAGTCCCTTGCTCTGCCGAATAAGGGACTCCTCGCTGTCATTTTTCCGATGATATTTTAGACCAAAATACTAGATGTGTCAAGCCCGCTGTGATGCTTTTTAAAAATAGTTACCAGGCGACTAAATTGCTGATTCCTCTTCCTTTAGGCGTTTCATCTGCTTGAGAATGTCACTAATATCTGCACCCGTTTTTTCAGCATCCTTGAGTTGCTCTCGCAGGGCATCGGCTTCACCACGTATTCTCCAGCGTTCAATGGTCTTCACACACTGGTGCGCATGGGCAATGCTCTCCAAATCCGGGCGAGCTTCGTTGATTAAACGTGTTATAAAACGTCGTAAATCCGCGGATTCAATCTCATTTAGCAACCTGGCATGATTAATTGGCAGTTCTTTGCGCAAGCGTCCATGGAGTACCTGGAAAATTTCCACATAGTGCATACTGCGAATATTTTCATCTGATATGGTTGAGGTGAGCCAATTAAGCAAGCTTTCATCCTCACTCAAATGAAGTCTTAACAGTTCAAACTCAGCCTTCTCACGACCTGATTCCGGTCGACGTATTGAGTTTTGGTTGGGGGTTTGATGCTGCTCTCTACGATCATCTGGAACATAGTCTGATCGTCTGCTTCGTTGCGCCTGCTTTTTCAGCAACCCCATGACCGCATCTTCAGGTACATGCATTTCGTCAGCTAATTGACCCGCCAGCATGCCTCTTAATATCTCATTTTTCATGAGGGCCAACTCTGACACAATATTTTCAAGAAAGGCAGTCCGAGCAACTGGAGAATCCAAATTCTCACTGTTCGATCGTAGCACAAAAGTCATAAAGTCCAGAGCTGTATCCATAAGCTTCTGAAAGGCCTTGGTATCCTGGTTATCAAAGAAGCTGTCCGGGTCTTCCCCTGTGGGAAGATGGATAATGCGAACATCAAGTCCCTTGTCCAGGAGTGTGAGGCCAGCCTTTTGGGCCGCTTTTTGTCCAGCCGCATCACCGTCATAACAAACCAGGACCTTGTCAGCAAAGCGCTTCACCAGGGCCGCCTGTTCCGGTGTGAATGCAGTGCCTGTGCCAGCCACCACATTCTGAAAACCCTCCTGGTAAAGGCGAATGAGATCCATATAGCCTTCCACCAGAATTGCTGTCCGCGTTTCACGAATCTTATCCCGACTCTGATTCAAGCCAAAAAGCGTGCGACCTTTATGATAGATGGGGGTTTCCGGGCTATTCATATACTTAGCCCCTTCAGCCTCCCCAAAAATCCTGCCGCCAAAAGCCTGAACTTTGCCGTTAATATCCATAATGGGAAACATGATACGATTTCTGAAACGATCGTAGTAGCCCCCACCATTCTTAGGCATGAGCAGTCCGCTACGTGTAAGCACATCCTGAGACAGACCCATTTTCATCACATCCAGAGTAACAGTATCCCAACTATCGGGTGCAAAGCCTACCCTGAAAGTCTTCAACGTTTCCTCAGAGAGTCCTCGCTTGAGTAAATAGGTCAAGGCCTCTTTTCCAGACGGATTAGCAAGCTGCTTTTCAAATGCACGACAGGCGATCTCGTGCATGTTATAAATGGATGCTCGGTCATCCTTCCTGCGTGGTTCATTGGGCTCTGTTTCAATATGAATATCTGCGCGATCAGCCAGAAGTTTTACCGAGGAAAGAAAATCAAGCCGCTCATGCTCCATAATAAAGTTGATCACATTGCCACCAGCCCCACAGCCAAAACAATGATAAATCTGCTTGTCAATACTCACGCTGAAGGAAGGCGTCTTCTCGTTATGAAATGGGCAACGACCAAAAAAGTTACGCCCGGAGCGCTTGAGCTGGACATAGTCAGAAATGACATCAACCACATCATTTGCCTCGCGGACTTGTTCGATAATATGTTCTGGTATCAGGGCCATGTTAATTAGCGGGGAAGATAAGCGAGATTATTGGGTCAGGGGCTTTGAAATGTGTGAGGGCATATTAAAAAACTGAAACTTGACACTTGAAAATTGGAGGTGGGAAGGTAGAGAGTTTGGGGTTGGCAATCCCCCTCTGTCAGGACCTTGTCCTGACATCTCCCCCAAGGGAGTGAAAACACTCGTTCTCACACGCCTGATTCTAGTCTTTTCAGAATTTTCTTTAAAACTCCAGCCTCGTTTTCGAAGACTTCAGCGTTTTTGAATCGGATCACTCGGTAGCCATTGGCAATGAGTAAAGCTTCTCGTCGTTGATCATATTCTCTGGCTTTTTGAGTATTGTGTATTGGCCCATCCAATTCGATTACCAGTTTTTCAGCATGGCAGTAAAAGTCAACGATATAATTGAGAATAACATGCTGCCGACGAATTTAGTACCCCCCCAGCTGTTTATTTCTCAACAAAAACCACAACCGCCGTTCAGCAGGAGTTTGCCCCCGTCTCAACTTCCTACTCCTATTCAACATGTGCTTCAGAATAGCCATGATTTACCTCCCTCCTTGAGGAGGGTCAGTTCGCAGAACTGGGGAGGTGACTTCCACAGTACTATACCCCACAAAGAAACTAACAATCCAACCAATTAATTACAGATTAAGGATCAAGACTCTCCACGAGCCTGTACTGAGCGAGGTCGAAGTGCTCAGAATGACCTGCTAGTGAGAGTGTATCAAATTTCCAGTTTCAAGTCTCAAACACTCACTTCAACTCAACAAAGGTTATCCCCGCCCCACCTTCATCAAGTCCACCCAGACGTTTTGATTTGACAGCGGAGTGTTTGTCCAGCACCTCATGGACGACTTTTTTGATGACACCTGTACCTTTGCCATGAATAATTTGCATGAGACTGAGGTTACTGAGAACCGCCTGATCAATAAAGCGCCCCAGCTCCTCCATGGCTGCTTCAGCCCGAAAACCTCTCAGATCCAGGGTATAACTACTCCCCTGGCGATTTGATACATTCACCACTGTACCGGATTGCGATTTTTCCTCGCGCTTTGCCTGGGGACCCTTGCCTAGCCATTCGACGGGTACTCGCAGACGCTTACCATCTACTTCCACCAGCGTCTTGCCTTTGATGGGAGCTTCCATTACAGTTCCTAACTGATCAAGACTTAGTACCGTCACGGTCATACCCTGGGTGATATCTTCCTGAGCTAACTTTTCAAGTTTCAGAGGCTCCTCAGTCTGCTCGATGACCTGCTCCAGACG
The DNA here is from genome assembly GCA_016844955.1 of Fidelibacterota bacterium. Lineage (GTDB taxonomy): Bacteria > Fidelibacterota > UBA8477 > UBA8477 > JABMPR01 > JABMPR01. The sequence goes on from JAERTH010000120.1 coordinate 5,280, forward strand.
TGATTCAACTGCATCCAATGTACCGCGGACTTCTTTAATGTTTTCTTTACCAGCCTGGGATTCACGAATCTGCCGGATCACCTTTTCCACGGTCTGGCGGGCATCTGAAATTATCTGCCCGGCCTTCTTGGCCGCATCCCGATCTGCCTTGCGTTCCGCCTTCTGCACCGATTGCAAAGCAGAATCCATACGCTTCTGTTTCATCTTCAATTCACGCTGCAGATCAGTATTGTCAGATTTCAACCCAGAAAGCGACACACGCTCGGCTTCCAGTGAGCGTAGCAATTTTTCCATACTGTCACGAGCCCACCCGATATACCCACGGGCAACCCCAAGAATTTTTTCCGATAGTCCCAGTCGCTTGGATATTTCGAATCCATAACTGCTGCCGGGAACACCTGCCTGAAACTTGTAAGTCGGCTTGAGACCTTGCTGATCAAACTCCATGGCCCCATTCATGACCTCCGCAGCCTCATGGGCAAATACCTTCAGGTCACCAAGGTGTGTGGTGGCTACAGTTTTGGTGCCTTTTTCACTCAGGGCTTCAAGAATAGCTCTCGCCAACGCTGCTCCTTCAGCTGGATCTGTTCCTGTCCCCAATTCATCCAACAGCACTAAACTCCTGGATGTGGTATTTTTCAGAATACTAATGATGGAACCAATGTGAGCCGAAAAGGTGGAAAGGTCATCCACCAGAGATTGTTGATCCCCGATGTCAGCAAAAATCATATCCACAAATGGGACAACACTGCCTTCTGCTGCAGGTATGGGAACTCCCGCATTGGCCATAATGGTAAGCAGGCCAATGGTTTTCAATGCCACCGTTTTTCCACCCGCATTAGGACCCGTGACAATCAAAGTGGTCACCTGAGATTCCATGGTCAAGTCCAGGGGTACGACCTTGCGTTGGAGGGCCAGACGGGGGTTGCGAGCTGATTTCAGCTTAAATTCACCACGGGTTGACAATGTTGGGATATTGCAGGCAAAGGTTTTTCCAAATTTGGCCAGGGCCATATGGAAATCCAATTCCTGTAACATTTCATAATTTTGCTTAATCGTATGATGATGTGCATGGAGTCTAGCGGTCAGCTCTCGGAGAATGCGTTGGACTTCCTGCTGCTCCTCAATTTCAATGGTTTTTATCTGATTATTTAATTCAATTATTTCGAAAGGCTCTATAAAGGTGGTCGTCCCTGTGTTCGACATGTCCTGGATGACGCCCTTTACCTGGTGTTTGTACGTGCTGAGAACGGGCAGGACCAGACGGCCGCCCTTAATACCTGCTTGACCTTCATTGAGGTAGCCATGATCTCCATATTGTTTTACAAGATTATTCATCCGGGTTCGCACAAGCCCACCAGACTTGCGTAGCTTGCGTCTTAATGAAGATAAAGTTGAGGACGCAGTATCCTGGACCTCGCCATCAGGTCCAATTACGCGTTGAATATCTTTTTCGAGTTGGAGTAGGGGACCGATCTTCTCAAATGTATCTTTCCAGACTGAATCCTCTTGGGGAATGCTGTTCTCATAGGTTTTCTGGAGATTGCGGCTCTGCTCAAGCACATTAAAAATGGCCATAAGGTTATCTGGATAGAGTGTACTGCCATCCAGGGCCAGAAGCCTGAGCACTTCATGTAAATCATTATAGTGGCGTATGTGAAAACTGTTACTGAAATCCATGAGGGCTGCGATTTCGGCAATCCGCATGAATCTGTTGTTAATTTCCGGAAGTGATTCACCGGGTTGGAGGTTTTGAAATTGTACACGTACTGTGTCACCAGCAGTTTCGTCCGCCAGCCATTGGCGAACATCATCAAAACCGAGGTGCTGATAACTCAGGGGTTCAGTTGGTGGGGTACTCATTATTCCTGGGTAACCTGAGCCTTAAGCTCTGCCTCCATTTCCTTAATCATGGCATGCATGTCAGCTTTCTGGTTGGGATCCATATATTTCATGGCCTCATCCATCAATGATGCTCCAGACTCATCCTTGCTATTGATTGCCCCTTCCAGGAGTGAATTGGCATTGCCAGTTTGCATGGCTTCAATTGCTTTTTCGATAATTTCCTTTTGGGGACCTTCCAGAGATTCCATGGCCTTCTTCAGCATTGGATTATCCAGGGGATTATCACTTCCCATGAGACTGCTGGCATCTGGAATGATGCTGTGTCCGTCCTCGGACAGTGTCCCCCCACCGCCAACCTTGGTCAGTGCATCAGCACTCAAGCCAAGATCGCCTGCACCTCCCAGGGCCTGTTCCAACATCTTGTCCTTGCCCTGTCCCATGAGAGAGCCCATGGTTGTTTGCAGAAGTGTGAGTTCATCTTCCAATGAAAGTACCTGCACCGCATTGGCGGCGAAAACTTCCACCATGGGATAAAGTTTTGATTCTTGTTGCCAGTCTCCACGCATGTTTTCAGGGACCATGGCAAAAGCCCAGACGACAGCGGAGAGGATGAGTCCACCCTTGACAGCACCAAAGGTTATGCCGCCAACTCTATCCACAATACCCAGGTGCATGGTTTTAACCAGTTTCCTGAGAAGCCAGGACATAAAGGTAAAGGAATACATTACGACCACAAAGACCACGACAAAGCCTGCTGGTGTTTTATAGGAGTCTGGAATGCTTATTAGTGGCTCAAGGAACAGGGTTCCATATTGATTGTAATTCATGGAAGCATAGATCGCTGCGTAAATGCCAACCATCTTCAGGACTCCGTCTATGAGACCTTTTTTGAGACCACTGGCGGATAAAACCAGAATCACTAAGAGACCAATTAGATCAAAACCGGTTGCCATCAGCCGAGAATCCTTCTAACTATTTCTTGCAGTTGTTTGCCATCAGCGCGACCAGCGGCAGCTTTCATCAGGGGACCCATAATTTTTCCGAGACCACTTAGGTTGTCAACTCCTGTCTCGGCGATAACCGTCTTTACTAGCGCTTCCATTTCAGCTTCAGACATCATCTGTGGTAAATAATTCTCCAGCAATTCTAATTCAGCCTTTTCAACAGCCACCAGCTCTGGTCGACTTCCCTTTTCATAGAGTAGGATGGCTTCCTTACGCTGTTTGGCAGCTGTTTGCACCAGTTTGATGAATTCTGCCTCTGTGAGTGGCTCCCCTTTTTCGATTTCACGCGTTTTGATCCGGCTTTTTAGATCCCGGACTGTTTTTAAGGCGACCTGATCCTTGGCACGCATGGCAGTTTTCAGTTGTTGGGATAATTGGTGTTGGAAATCCACTTCTATTTGCTCCTGTTAATAAATGACTAAAACTTAAAATAGTCTAAAAAATGTGGCTTGTTGAAACTTTTTTGATGGGCTCGCCTGCTTCCACGGGAAAATCCATTCCTGATGATAACGCTCTTTTCCACGATGATGTTTGCCAGGTAAACCAGATGGTTTAAATAATGCTCAGGAGATTTTTATCAGGGAACGTCAAACACATCGCGCAGTGCTACCAGAGAGGCTTCCAGATGCTTGGTTTCAATAATTGCTGAGATACTGCTGATTGAAGTTGAAATTGATAGAATGTTAATTCCACGAATTCCCAATGACCTGAAGAAAGTGGCTGCCAGGCCACATCTTTCCTTGAAATGTGGGCCATACACTGTTAGCAGGCTCACATTTTCGATGACCTGGACGCTAATATCCTCATGTAGCTCATCAATGGAGTCTATGGCTTTTTGGAAGGATTCGCTTTCATCTTTATGGAGGGTCACAGATAGGTTCGCATTCCCTCGACTGTCCATGTTTTCACTGATAAAATTCACGGTTTGTCCATAAAAACAAAATTCTTCCAGAGCAGACCCACCCCAATCGGGTTCATCGGGAAGATCCATAATCCGGACAAAGGTCAGATTTTCATCGACAATAATGCCGCCAATAGATTCTTTTTTCACAAAATCTCTCCTAGTGGCAGTTGGACAGTAAATGTGCTGCCTTGGCCTTCTTTGCTCTCCAGATGAATATTCCCATCATGTAATTCGACCATACGCATAACAATGGCCAAACCCAGACCGGTCCCTTCGGATATCTGTTTCTTTGCAGAGGGGGTTCTGTAGAATTCTTTAAAAATATTTATTTGCTCGGCATCTGGAATCCCAGCGCCATTATCTGATACCGCTATTTCATAATTATCAGCAGTCTTTCTAAGCTTAACTCGAATTTTTCCTTCATCCTGAGTATAGCGAATGGCATTTGAGACTAGATTTTTAAATATTTTCCCCAGGGCATTTGCATCTCCATTGTAGCTAGCCGTACTTTCTGAAGATTTAAATTTCAGAGACTGATGTTTGCGTTCGGCATTTGGAGTAGCGTCTGTCACTAAATCAGCCAACAAATCTTTGAGATCGAGCAGCTCAAACTTTTGCTGCTCCTGAAAATTTCCATAGGTCAGGTCTGCTAAGTCTTTCAACATTCCGATCGTTTCGCCTGTTCGCCCGATGGCACGCTGCACCATATTTATCACACGCGGGTCTGTATCCTTACCCAGTATATCCTCTACTACCATGAGTGTGGATTGAATGGTAGCAATGGGAGCCTTCATCTCATGGCTGGCATATCTGAAGAATGTGGTCTTGGTTTTATTGATTTCCTGCAGCTTCTGATTGGTTAACTCAAGTTTTAAACGTACTCGGCGATGTCGTTCCGTGACATTTTGCGCCAGATAGGCCGAGGCTAACATGGTGATTACAAAGATAAACCAGATTGCTACTGCAACCCTGGGGTCTGCAGACACATGCACTCCATGAAAAAAGCATACATGATCAAGATAAACAGAATGCTCCAGCAGAATGAGACTGGAGTACAATATTATGACCAGGAGTGAATAAAGATATGAAAACCCTCCCGGGAAAATGATACTGGCCAAAATGATATGAAAAACGTAAAAGAATGAGAGGGGGCTTTCCTCGCTACCCGTCAAATAGACCAGGATGGTCAATAATATTAAGTCCATGACCATTTGCAGATTGAGCAGGATAACCAGGCTGGACATTCCAAACTGCCTGCGGGCATTGGCATAAAGCCGGTATACCAGATTTAGGGCAATGAGAACAGCACCAGCCAAAGCCATCCCCCAGATGCTGGAGGCTGGCCCCAAATTGATGACTGTGAGTAAAATTACACCTGAGAAAAGCCCGAGTATGGCGAGCCAGCGAAGATTTATCAGCCACTTGTCCCTACGGAGCATGGACGCGCTGGAAAAGGCGGGTGTCTCAGGAAATAAAGTCAAATAGTAGCTCTAATTTTTTCGCGCGCTTTATACTTTTATGTTTTGATGGACCACGTCAACCAATTTTTTAGGATTAACTGGTTTTTCAAGAAATTCATCAACGGGTAGAAAGTCAGCATCCTTACCGGGGTCAAACTGAAAACCTGTCTGGTTGCCCACAGCTGTGAGCATAACTATAGGGGTATCTTTTAAATCAGCGTCCTGCCGAATTTTATAGGCAACGTGGAATCCTTCATCCATGGAGGACATCATTACATCAAGCAGCACCAGATCGGGGGCTTCTGCCTTCATTTTCTCCATACCACGTTCACCATCTTGCGCATCAATGACTTCAAATCCAGCTGCTTCCAGCGTAATACGCATCGCTTCTACTAAATCGAAATCGTCATCTATGATAAGTACTTTTTTTGCCATTTTGTGTTTTCCTCCTGGGCGTAAACGCCAAACAAGTTAAGCTAAGCTTCAATGAGTTCCGTTACTCTATGAAACTCTTCATGAACTTTATCAATGGCACTTTTCAAGGCCTGCTGAACAGGTGCTGAGAGTTCGCCATTAAATTGAATAGAATAAGGTTCAATACCAATGATTTTCAAATCTTCAGGTAACATATGCAAGGATTCTGCCATCCGCAATGCTTCAGCCAGGCCGAGGCCATGCAGCGAGAGTGGTTCATCTACCAGGATCATACTCGCTTGGGTTGGATCAAAGCAGACCAGTTCACCTGGTTGTTTGCCCATTTTGCAGGCATCCACGATGATCATTTTATCGTGACCTTCGAGATATTCAAGCAATCCTAAAGCATCACTCCCGGCATCAATAAGCTCAAGACCTGGATTGGTCTGGGATGACAGTTTATCAATGAGTAGTGGCCCCACAGCATCATCGCCACGGAGCCGGTTCCCAATTCCAATTACTGTCAACTGATTCATTTGAATTATTCGATGAAGTCGACTTCCAGCATGTGCACTGAGCAGGAAATACAAGGATCATAGGCTCTAACCAGCATTTCCAGATTCAGTGTGATTTCCTCTTTGCTCTTGTCCACTATCTCAGGCACCAGTTTTAGCATATCATCATCAATATTGGCCAGGTTCTGACCGGTAGGAATGATGCAGTTTGCTTTAACAATATTGCCTTTGTTATCATAGGTATAGTCATGAAAAAGAATTCCACGTGGGACTTCATTTGACCCGACGCCGCGACCATAACGTGTTGGTGTCTGGTTTGGTTTCTCATTTTTGAGACCATTCTCAATAAGCTTGTCAATAATACGCACACTATCAAGAATACAGTGTACTGCCTCAACAACCTGGGCGATTGTATTCATATATGGATTGTGGCAATTCGGTTTTAAACCCATGGCATCTGCAGCAGCAAGTGCTTCTGGGCCCAATTGAGCATGATTGTTGTTCCAGCGTGCCAAGGCACCCACAAAATAGGAGCTGCGATTGTATTTGGCATGTTTGGAGGTGGAATGATCAACCACAAATTCGTTGGTAACATTCAGATACTCTGAAACTGGAACAGCACCCGAATCAGATGAGAAAATGTCACCTTCATAGAGGGCATATTCATCAGCATGCTTGAGTGAAATATATTCTGTCTCACGTTCAAACTGTGGGATGGCTCCTGCCAGGGCTTTCATGGTCTCAATGGTTTCAAGACCATCAGGTAAAGCTTCTTCCAGCAGACGACGTTTGATCTCCAGCAACTCAGCTTTCTCGGGGATGCGTGTAAATCCACCGGGAACGGGTGTAATGGGGTGAACAGCGCGACCAGAAACGATATCACCAATATCATTGGCCAGACGTTTCATACGCAGGGCCCGCAGGACAACATCCTTATGAGTTGCTATCAGTGGAAAGACACTCCCAACATTGAGAAAATCAGGTGCAGCCAGGAAATAGGCGTGCAGGATATTGGACTGAAGGGTGGCTCCATGAACCAATAATTTTCTCAACAGGACGGTTTGCTCAGAAATTTCCAAGCCCAATGCATCTTCAGTTGTTACCAGAGAGGTTAACTGATGACCCAGTGAGCAAATTCCGCAGATTCTGGAAGTGATGATGGCGGCTTCATGAAAACTGCGGCCTTTCATCATGGCTTCAAAAAATCTTGGTGGCTCCACAATACTCAGGTGGGCTTTCTCAAGCACCCCATCTTTCATGTTCACCACAATATTTCCATGACCTTCCACGCGGGTAAGGTGATGGACTTTTATATCTAGATCACGACTCATAACTGAACCTCATTTGAATTATAAAGCAGCATGCGCTTTTTGGCTTCATCCAGACTGATTCCATGGCTGGTCATTACTTCAAGCATACCATCCAGGTTTGGATTATCCAGTAATCCTCTACAGCCGGTGCAGAACTGTCCAACACTTGGGCAGGCAGCTTCACAGCCACCGCGGGTAATTGGTCCCAGACAGACCATGCCACGGTTATAGAGACATTCATTTTCATTTAGTTTACACTCAACACAGACTGGAGAGCCATATTTTGGTGGCTGTTTTCCCAGCACGAGTGCAATCAGCAAGCGTAAGAAATCCTGCTGGGTCATGGGGCAACCCCGGACCTCATAATCAACTTTGACGACTGAAGAAACGGCCATTGCAGGAAGGGTGGCAAACAAATATTTGTCATCTCCGTAAACTGTTTCACGAACTTCATCGATTGGATGCAGGTTTTTCATGGCATTCACACCACCATTAACGGCACACGCCCCTAGCGCAACCAGGGTTGTAGAGCGTCTACGGATATCGTGAATTCTCTCCACACAGGATGGTGAAGAAATCGATCCTTCAATAAAGGCGATATCGTAATGATCAGCCTTGTCGTCCATGGCTTCGCGGAACTCAACCAGATCCACGTGCTTAAGGATATCCAGGAGATCATTCTCAAAATTCAGTTTGTTGAGCTGACAGCCTTCACAACTGGTAAAATCGAAGAAAGCAACTTGTGGTTTCATTAGAGAGCCTCCTCCAATGGTTTGATGTCGACATAATTAAAAACTGGACCCTCTTGACAGCAGTATACACCATTGATCTGGCAGTGACCGCATTTACCCACACCACACTTCATGCGACGTTCCAGGGACAGATAAATCTGATCATCGGGCAGTTGTTTTGATTTGAGTGACATAACAACGAATTTGTACATGACAGGAGGACCTGTTATGGCTGCGACCGTTGTATTGAGTTTTAAATCAAGACCAGGAATCAAGGTAGTGATTACACCCGTATTTCCAGTCCAGTTTTCATCACCCTGGTCTACAGTTACATGTAATTCCACATCGTCTCTGGCTTCCCATTCATCCAGTTCTTCCTTGAAGAGCAGTTCAGCTGGTGTCTTGGCACCATATAGAATGATGAGACGACCAAATTCTGTGCGATTATCGAGAACATAATTGATCAGAGACCTCAGAGGTACCAGACCAATTCCACCGGCAACAATCAGGATATCTTTCCCAAACAGTTTTTCCATGGGATAGCCCTTGCCAAAGGGACCACGAATGCCAATAGTATCGCCCTGTTCATAATTCTTGAGAACATTGGTCAGCGTACCAACTTGGCGGATACAGAGTTCAAAGGTTCCATTTTCCGAGGGTGAACTTGATACTGAAATGGGGGCTTCACCAATGCCAAATGCTGAGACTTCAACAAATTGGCCAGGCCCATGTCCCAGACTCTCCCCTGCGGGCATTTCCAGCTCATACCACTTTTCCATTTCCGTGATCTGCTTGGCGTTTTTCACCGTGCACATGGTTGGATAGTAGAGATCCTCTGCTTCATGTGATTGTACATCTTGAATACGTTTCATAATTGATCTCCTCCCTAAACCCGAACAGACCGGTGATATTGAGCTTTTTCATCTTCCTGAATCAGATCATTGACAATATCCGGTAAAGAAATACCTGCGGGGCAAAAGGCTGTGCAGCGTCCACACCCAACACACCAGGGTAGACCCTCTTCATCTGTAATGTATTTGAATTTTCTATACAGGCGGTGCCGTGTCCGATTGATGGCTTTTTCACGGAAGTTTTCACCTCCAGCAACTTCAGCAAAGGTGGTGAGCATGCAGCTATCCCAGCTTCTCTGACGCATCCCATCTTCAGCGGCAACGGTTACCTCATCCTGGACATCGAAGCAAAAGCAGGTAGGACAGGTGAGTGTACAGGCACCACAACCCACACAGCGCTCGGCAACATCAGCCCAGACATCTGAATGGTAGGCATATTGAAAAACACGAGGGAGTCTATTATAGTGATATCTGATTTTCTTTTTGAATTTGCGCTCTTCAACGATTTCAGGCTGTGTGGCCTTCATCTTGGTGAAGCCCTGAAGCAATTCCTGTCCATGGTCAGTTAAGACATAGACCTGGAAGTCTCCATCGACTTCATTGAGGAAAAGATCGAAGCCTTCCATCTCTTCGATGAGAATTCCCACGCTTTCAGAGAAATGAAATTCATCCGGGGTGAATGAAATACCAATGAACCTGGATTCCTGACGACGTTTGAAGTAATTGGATTCAGCACTACCAGAAAGCATGCTGTGATCCAGACGCAGAATTGACTGCATTTCATAACTATGAACCCCAAAATATACTTTGGGCTTTATAGCTACCTCAACTGGATCAAAACTCTTATTCTTAAGAGAGAAATCCATGAGCTTTTCTACCGGTGGTAGAAACAATTTTTTCAGTGGTAATAAGGTCCGGTTATAGTCCAGAACTACATCGTTGCTGTCGCGTACAACTTCAAACGAGTACGAGACATCCCCTTTCCCATGAGGAGCTACAACCTCCCCATAAGCCCCGACATGGTCGATAAGGGCTGGGACATCAGACCGTAATAGAGAAAAACACTCCATAATGGCTTCCTTGCATATATGATCGGTTAACAAAACTAACTCTGTTCATCGTAGCCCGCTCATTTGCAAAGCACATGCCAACAGATCAGTTTCTCATTAACAATTATTTATCTTATCACGTATAATTGATAAAGTCATCAAAAGACTTTATGAAAGGCTGATATAGATCAATTCACCACTTAGTTATTAGATGATTTACGCACCTATTTCTAGTACGTAACATAATTGCTACTATCTAACACCCGATTTTTATGGATTGAAGACGGTTATGTTTATGAAATATTACGGTAGGGGGATACTAATTCAGGGGGATACTAATTCAGGCTGATACTGTCGGTGATTCCCGGGTCAACTCGCTTTAGCAATTCAATGGTTTCAATTTGATCATCAATATGCCACAGAATGCGATTCGCACGATCACGAATGGAATCCATGGCCAGCAGTCGATACTGTTCACCATTCTTTAGCGGCAGTGTGCGCGAGACCAGATTAACCAGCGCAATGAAGGATCCATTCTCAGCCAAGATGGGGGAAAAGTCCTGGGCATCAGGGGACTGTTCAATTAAATAATTCAAACGTAACAACAAGTCCTCACGCTCATCCTTAAAGCTGTTTTCTAAATCTGATTCAGGTAATTCAACCATTTCAGCAACCCGGAAGGGGTTGTCCTTGATCAACTCACCAAAACCAACCCTGAATAGACCTTCCAGAACGATATTGTAATGGCCGTTCTCAAGTTTTTCATAGGATTGGACCCGACTGAGACACCCCACTGGATAAATACTGGGGGACCCGTAATATTCATCCTCGTAGCCTGGTTTCAATACCCCGATGGCCAGCAAGCCATCTCCCTCCAGAACACTTTCAATCATTTCAACGTATCTGGGTTCAAAGATATGATAGCTGGCAGTTGTCTCTGGAAAGAGATTTACGGAAGGCAGGGGGAAAATGGGGGCGTGCATGGGTCTGTCAGAAACTAACTATCGCCGTGGATTCCTGGAGGTGCAGCCACTTTGAGAACGGTAAGTTGTTCATCACTCTCATTCATAATACCTGAACTGACACCGGTTTCAACCAATACAGTAGTATTGCGCGTAAGAACCAGCACTTCGTCTCCAACCTCAAACACACCTTCGCCACGCAATACAAAATAGATGATATCCGAGAGTGGCTCAACCACAGGTGGCAGATATTGATGGGGATTCAGGAGCAGAACATCCATCTGCAACTGATCACTTTTGAACATGAGATTACTTTTTGCGGCATCCTCAGAGAAATGCGCGACTTGTTTCAAATACTTTACATTATTTTCCATTGATCATCTCTATTATTTTATGAACTAATTTTTCAATTCCCGTGGCAGCTTCGCTGATCCTCACGTCTAACATATAAGCTGGGGTGGATACGATTTTTCGTTCCTCGTCAATGACTAAATCTTCAACGTGACATTTCACATGAATGCCACCCATTTCAGTGATGGCCGCAGCAGTATCAGCATCCGACCCGATGGTTAATTTTGCATCGGCACCATAAATATGAGGAATCATAGCTGGAGCAATACAGACATATCCCATTGGTTTCCCAGATGCTGCAAAGGCATGGGCAAACTGGAGCACATCAGACTGAACTGTGCTGGCAGCACCATTTACTGCAAAGCTTGAAAGATTTTTAGCTGCTCCATAGCCACCTGGAAAGATGACAGCATCATATTCATTGGGATTTGCCAGTGCGATGTCAATGATCTGAGTTCTGGCAATCCGGGCCGCCTCAACCAGAACATTTCGGTTTTCACCCTCACTCACTTCACCGGTGAGATGATTGACCACATGCATCTGATCCATGTCTGGAGCCATGCATTGATAGGCAACACCGGCTTTATCCAGCTCTAGCATGGTGATCACGCTTTCCTGAATTTCTGCACCATCTAAAAATCCTGATCCAGATAATACTACAGCAACTTTTGTCATCTTAACCTCCCCATTTTTTACCAATCAAAGGCTGATGTGTCAAATTCATCCGCGCCAGAATTCTCAGCCTCCGGTTTTACCCATAGCTCCTCACCGCGGGCTGCTACTGGATAGGTTTCCAGAGCGGTCCAACTGGGTTTGATACCCTTTCCCGTTGAGATACTATATTTCCATCCATGCAGGGGACAGACTACCGAGTCCCCAGTTATCTCACAAAGTTCAAGCTTGAAGCCATTGTGCTTGCAAACTCCTGAGTGGGCAACGAAACGGTTTAAAGTATGGAAAATGGTGATTTCCAACCCGTTTAAATTCACATTTTTTGCGCCGTTTTCAGGAATATCTGATGCCAGGCAGGCAAACTCAAAATCAACTTCCGGCATAAGGTTCCCATTCTCCAGTGGTCAATTTTTCAGCCCAGAATAAACCCACCATGGTTTTGGCATCGGTAATTTCACCGCATCGCAACATTTCCATGGCCTTATCCAGTGGCATTTCGACAATTTCTAAGAACTCATCTGCATCGCGGTCAATCCCCTGCATTTGCAGGTTTCTGGCAGCATACACAGCCATTTTCTCATCCGCATAGCCAATGGCCGGATGCAGATGACTGAGGAAAGTCCAATTCTCCGCTGTATAGCCAGTTTCCTCTAATAGTTCACGTTTACCCGTTGTGAGGAAATCTTCACCCGGATCAGTCTTACCTGCTGGAAGCTCCCAGAATACCTCGTTGGGGAAGTAGCGAAACTGGCGTTCCATGATAAGTGTACTTTTATCCAGGAAGGGGACTACAACCACGGCTCCTGGGTGATGAATGCCCTCTCGGACACTGGTTTTCTGATTTGGTAACAAAACCTCATCCCGAACCACATGGAGCAACGAACCCTTAAACTGAGTCTTAGAGGAGATTTTTATTTCGCGAAGCTCTTTGGAATTCATAAGGCTTAAATCATAGAATGATGTGAGGTGAAATGCAAGCATGATAACGGAGGCCGACCTGCCTAAAAATTAGTGTCCCTGCTTTCAAGTTGGATCAAAGCCCGACCATTCAGTTGAACATCTTGGAACCCCACCATTAAGGACCGGATAAAGGATTCAAGTCAATCACATGAACTGATTCTGTCTATGTTTTACAGTGGGTAATAGCTCACAGCCACCGATCCAAAACAGCCATATCCTCCAGTGACTGTTGAGCCATCGGGATGATAGGTGTTGGGAATAAATGAAATGGGACTGTTCCCATAGCGGGTCAAATTCACATCAAGGGCTGTCAGTTGCAGCAGCACTGGTGTACCTATATCTGATGCAAACCTCCAGTCCACATCGATCACTGTCTCCGCTGAAGGTTTAATAACCTTTTCAAGAACCGTTTCAGCAAAAATGAGAAATAGTTGATATTCATGTGCACTGCCAAAATGACGAATCTGGAATGACACCTGTCCCTCCTCAACTGATACTGAGTCAGAAACCACTTGAGGTTTAAGAGGAATTTGAGTTGATCCTGTAAGGGTGGGGAATCCAGGGGCTTGAATTTCAAGATGATAGACTTCATTAACCCCGACTGACAAAGTAGAGTCCCTGTAGTATCCCCATCCAGTTGTGTCCTCTGGTGCCAGGAACAAAAATTCAGTACCTCCGCGCAGGGAAGTCACTTTTACGTAGTCCACTTCTGGTGCAAAATTTTCAATGGTTTCGTTATAAATTTCTTCAGTAGTCAGGGCGCGATTAATATTGATAAATGATGTTCCCGCTTGACCATCTGCCCGCAGAACACCCATGATGTTTAGCCCTGCTTCAAATTCGGTTTCGACTAATTCACTGGGCATGGGACCTGGTTGATGGGGGAGGTCACAGGAAAGGACTAGAATTGAGAGAACAGCTATGAATAAACAAAAAAGCAGCTCCCTAGCCTTGAGATCTGAATATGAAGGTGTATTCCATGACCCTTGGGTAAGCTCAGGGAGACGAAGTGAGAATGTTTTGTCACCCTGAGCCCTGTGGAAGGATAATGCTTTTCGTGGTTTGTTGTGGCCTGGCTTCATCTTGTTTCCTCTTAAAATTGTAAGCTATAGCCAAATGAAATTGAAGGCACAAATTCCATATCCAGACCATAATACCCATACTCAGGGATGTAGAAGTAGTAGACCGGATTTCTGTGCAGGAAGAGTAGGTTCCTGATAGTCATGGTCATATAAGCATCCACACCCCCCAGATATTCAGCCAGGTTGTAACCAAATCCTGAACGGAGTTTCTTTTTCCAACCAATGTCCCAGGCAAATCTTGCTGGATATCTCACATTATTACGCTCGGGTGTGATATAGGTGGCAAATGATCCGATGGTATTTGTCAAAGGGTCATAAGTGGCGTGCATCCTCATGCCCGTTTCCCAGGTTCGGGGTACACCGGATGTGAGTTGGAGCGTAGAACTGGCAACAATATCAGGGGTCAGTTTGAATAGGAGGATAGACTTGATGTTATGCGGCTGATCCGCATCAAAAAGGCTTCTCTGTCCATCCAGAATTGATGGATAGCGGCGGAATCCCTTGGAATAGTTGTATCCCAGCCAACCTGACAGGCGGCCGATCTCACCCTTGAGGAGCACCTCAAAGCCATAGGACTCACCTGAGCCACCTTCAATGATTGCCGAACGTTCACCAGCAACAACTGTATTGCTATAGGTCGCTCGATACAACTGTTTGAGGTCCTTGTAATAGGCACTCACTTCATATTGAATATCGCCAAACAGTGGACCAGAAAGCCCCAGAATGTGATGAATGGAATTAAGGGGCGCACGCTCTTCCAGAGATTGATAATAATCCAGGAACTGTACGAATTCATCGCCTTTGGAATCCATGGTAGTGAGATACTGGTAATACTTTCCATAGGCTGCCTTGAATTGATGACCCCCAGGAATTTTGACCCCCAGAGAAGCACGCGGTTCCATGTGCCAGTCACCCTGGACATCTGACCTGGAGTTTCTCAGGCCCACTTTTAGCTGCAGTGGACCGATCTCGATTTTATCCTGTAGGAAAACTGCCTGGAATTGAACCCCGGATTCATTGGGATTTGGTTCAGCATCGAAACGCCCCACTTCATTGGCGAATTGAAGTGCATTGACCTCAAATCCCAGTTTGACAGTCTGGTTCCCGAAGGCATACCAGGCCAGGTTGGCCTTCGCCGTGTTCTCTGAGATGGAGTTCTCGATATGGGTTTTATAATCCAGAGCTGCGGTGAAGTCTTCAACTGTATCTTTAATCGAATAATTGAAGTAGGTCAGGTTGTCCACGGTTGAAGCAGAGTGGTACACCTGGCCCTCCAACTTAAGGGTGGGTAAGAGAACCGAGTTGAATTTCACTCCTAGAGCGCGATTGGTTGTATTGGTGATAAAGCCTTCCCCGAACTCGTCGAACAATCCTTCTGGAAAGAAAAGCATGAGATTGTCCACACTGTAATCCATATAGTCCCGGGCAAAAAAACCTGAGAACCTGAGACGTGTTTTCCCCAGCAATACCTGGTAGGCAGCATTGTAGTCCATGACCAGATTTGGTGAACCCATCATTACTCTGAGCATGAAATCTGTATAGGTTCGACCAGACAGCATGGCGGTTCCATGCTTACCTGCAGGAAACTCGATGGCACCACTTATTCCGGAGATTGAGGGTCTGAATTCACCATGGACCTCAGATTTGTGACCTTCTCGGGTAGAGATGTTCATGATGGAGGCATTCCGCCCACCGTATTCAGCATCAAAACCACCTACCAGCATCTCCACATTCTTGATGGCGTAGGGATTGAAAATGGCACTGGAACCCATAAAATGCTGAGGATTGTAGATAGTCATCCCGTCCATCTGAACCAGGTTTTCCCCAGGATCACTCCCACGCACATAATACTGTGGCGACATGGGATCTGAGGTAGTCACACTGGGGGAAAACTGAATCAGCTTGAAAACATCCTTATTGAGTTGTGGAATTTCGGTGAGCACCACGGGATCAACCTGCAGACTGGAGATATCCATATCCTTGATGATGGTGGAGCGTTTGCCCACGACCTCCACGGCCTTGGTATCAATGGCATGAGGCCTGAGGATTACGCTGGAGATAAAATGATTTTGTCTACCCAGGATGATGCTGATAGTGGTATCCTGATATGCTATGTGGGAAAAGGTGAGATCCACATTACCCTCTGCCCCGCTCCTCAGAATATAGAATCCTTCCACGTCAGTGGCTGCCCCCTGACCTGTAGCCTTGATAAATACATTCGCACCAATGATAGTCTCACCTGTTTGGGCATCATGCACAAAACCTGAAACATCACCAGCCCTGAGGGACATTGTAGATAGTAGCAATCCGAGAACTATGAAACGCCTGATCATGGGAGAAGTACTCCTAGCCGGATGAAGCCACCCAGCTCGGTTTGTGGAATCACATCAGGTAAAATATTGTATCCTGTATATATACCCAACCCTCCATATACACCCTTGTGGTAAGTCGGTCTGAACTCCAGACTGGCTTGTCCAGAGATATTCAGGTACAAAAGATTCTGGTATTCCAGATGATCAAAATGACCCTCTTCAAAATTGTTAAACCCAAAGCGAAAGGTTCCGGACGCCTGGGTGATCCAGTTGGGATTCAATCGGCGATACCACTGCTGGTCTTTTCCGCCGATGGCGATGGATTCATGGATATCTGATTTTCTGTAAAACAGACCTGGAGATCCTCGTTTCCAATCAGATTTCTGATCTGGTGGAAAATCCAGAGTGAAGTGAACGTTTAAACCGTAACCATCCTTAAAGAAAATGAACTCCGACCAGGTCATGAGCTGACGACGAAACAGATGGGGATAAAATTCAGGGTTGAACTCACCATTGGAGATAGCCACTGACTGTTGCCGGGTCAGTTCCTGAACAAATCGGCTCAGGTAGGCAGCCTCCTCCTCTTTCTTTTCCTTTTTAAGGCGGATTTCCCAGACCCAATCACTGACGGGATTGCCTGAAGTATCATGGAAGCTGGTATATGCATTGAGACAGAGTCCTTTGTCCACCACAGGAGAGCCATCCCACCAGAGGACCAGATTGGAGATGTGCAGAATGCCTGATACCTGTAGCGAATCACTTACAAATTGGGCCTGGAATAGATCTGCAAGCGATTGATTGAGGGCCAGGTATTGATCCACTGGGATGTACTTAAACTTCTTGGTCTGGCGAATCCCCAGAATCTGACTTTCCAGATTCCTTGAGTCTATGACTTTGAGCGTACTCTGATTCCAATCTATGAGAGAATCAATGGGTACTTCAATCTCCAGGGTATCAGAGATAAAGGTTTCAATGGGTGGTATTTTGAATTTTTGAGCCCAGAGTTGATCCGTAGGAGCAAGCACAAACAAGAGCAGCAAGATAGAGGTTTTGATAAGTTTGTTCGTCATGGTATTCATCTATAGGTTAGTATTCTGCAATATAGTCTGCATTTGTTGCAGGTAGGCGGACAATTCCTGCATACCTAGTGGTGTGAGAGTATATGCTGTATTGGGTAACTTATTCTGAAAGGTTTTCGTCACTTTCACATACTTGATGGTTTCAAGTTTTGCGAGATGACTACTTAAGTTTCCATCTGACGCATCCAATGTCCGCTTCAAAAAATTAAAGTCACAGCTTTCATGCTGACTTAATACGGTCATGATCCCCAAACGAATGGGTGCATGGATCATGGCATTCAATGACTTGATGTTTAGCATATTGCTTAGTAATACTTAGCCTTGATCAGATATGCCGGCAGTAAATAGCCCAATACAACGACAACTGTCAGGATGTGCACAAAAAATTCCCCTGGGACCATTGAGGCGGTGATTGAGCCAAGAAACCAAAGGGAGCTCAGCAGGATGGTGGGTGTGTGCCTGATGGTGAGACCCGTAATTATGATTGAAACAAACATAAGGGTCATTACCAGGGGCAGGATTAATTCTTCTGGAATGAATCCCAGATTAGGAGCAACAAAACTGATATAGATCATGAGAAAGCCCACTATTCCCCAGGTATTCATCAGCTGCTTCTCACTCAGGGATACATTTGATTGATTCGAGCTGCTGAATCCTGAAGCTACCCCCAGGAGGATGCACAGGACAGGAACTGCAATCCAGATATACTCAAGCCACGCTTCCTTCCCTAGAAATACCAACAGGAAATGTGTGAGGCACCCTGCCAGGATGATCCATCCATAGCGGAAGAATTGCACTGCACGTCGGGCAACATTTTTCTGGAGTTCTCCAAGGACCTGATCCAGTATTTCCATTTGTTCATTCATATGTGCATTCCTACTATAAATTTTTGTCGCAGAGTACTTTGCACTGCAAAGTTATATTTTGCAAATCAAAATGCAACAGCTAACTTTTTAATCCATATTATCGACACGCAGTTTAATTGAAAGAAATTTGCAGTTTAAATGAAAGCTACATATATTGATCAAACATCTTATGGGGGAAATCATGAAACCTACTTCGCGAATTAATACGCAATTACCATTGGGGAATTATGCATCGATATAAACGTGGAACACTAACCTTAGCTAGCCTTTTGATTTTAGGGTTGGTCACTTTAAGTAATGCTCAGGTTATTGAAGGGGATGTATCTCTACGCTCGCAGGCGGATGTAAATTCATTTGCAGGAAACTACATTACAGGAGACCTTTCTATCAGAGGATCCGGGATTGTCGATTTGACCCCGCTTCTCACACTCGATTCTGTGGGTGGTAATCTTAGTTTATCCTATTGTAGAGATCTGACAAATGTGGATGGTCTCAGCAATCTTACTGCCTTGGGTGGGGATCTCATGGTAGGAAGCAACGATTTACTCACAAATTTGGACAGCCTGGGTAATCTCACTTCTCTGGATAGTTTGGTACAGATTCGTAGCAATCCATTACTAACAAACCTGGATTTCCTGAACCTTCATGAGTCAGTAGGAGAACTTATAGTTTCAGGGAATGTCTCCCTCACAAGTCTAGATGGCCTCGCCAATCTGACTACCGTGGTAGATCAACTACAACTTCGCTGGATTCCAACACTCACAAATTTAGAATTCCTGAGCAATCTAAGTTCTGTGGGGTCTATAAGGCTTTCAGACAATGAGTCCCTTACAACTCTAGATGGTCTGGGCAACCTCACTTCTGTAGGTAGTATACAAATAGACCACAATGATATACTTACATCCCTGAATGGACTAAGCAATCTTACTTCCCTGGATGGGGATTTGATTGTGAGAAGCAATGCTCTACTCACGAACTTGAACAGACTAGGTAGTCTTGCTTCTGTAGGTGGGTATCTTTGGATTAGCAGGAATCCGTTACTCACAAATCTAGAATTCCTCAGCAACCTAGATTCTGTTGAACGTCTAATCCTCTCTGACAATGACTCTCTCACCAGCCTTGATGGTCTCAGCAATCTCACTTCCATGGGTAGTGCAACAATAAGTTACAATGGAATACTTACATCCCTGAACGCCCTCAGTAATGTAACGCTTATCAGGGAGGCTATGACAATTGAGGGCAACTCCTCACTTACAAGCCTGGTTGGCCTGAGCAACCTCACTTCCGTAGAGAGGATGAATATAAGTTACAATAACCTACTTAACTCCCTGCACGGCCTGAATAACCTTTCTACCATAGGGGAGGATTTAAGGATTGACAGGAATCCCTTACTAACAAATCTGGAAGACCTGAGCATTCTTGGTTTCGTAGGTGGGGACATTGTCCTTTCTAATAACGACGAGCTCACAAGCCTGGATGGTCTCAGTAATCTGACTTCTATAGGGGGTGGTCTCATTCTGGAGGGTAATTCCTCACTCACAAACCTGAATGGCCCCAGTAACCTTACTTCCGTTGGATGGGATCTGACCTTGTTCTTCAATGACATGCTCACAAGTCTAGATGGCCTTGGAAACCTCGCTTCAGTGGGTGGAAATCTAACCATTTGGGGAAACAATTCACTCACAAGCATGGATGGTTTGAGCAATCTTGAATTTGTGGGTGGAAATTTGGAACTACGCGATAGTGGCTTACTCACGAACCTCGATGGCTTGAGCAATCTTACTTCTGTTGGGGGGAGCCTGTTCGTTGATGGCATTACTTCTCTCATAAATCTCGATGGCTTGGGAAATCTTGATTCTGTAGATGCAGGCCTATACATTATGGAAAACCCCACACTCATAAACCTAAATGGCCTCAGCAATCTTACCTCATTAGATGGTGGTTTGTATTTGAGAGAAAACGCCTCACTCTCTAATGTCGATGGTCTGGTCAACCTACATTCTGTAGGTGGAGAAATTTATGTAGTTGAAAATCCCACGCTCATGAACGTTAATGGTCTTGGAAGTCTGGCCTCTGTAGGTGGGGGGCTATATTTTGAAGACAATGAGTCACTCGCAAACCTGGATGGACTGAGCAATCTTGATCTTGTTGGGGGAAATCTAGAACTTTCGAGCAATTACTTACTCACAAGCCTTGACGGTCTAAGCAATATTACATCTGTGAGTGGTGACCTGACAATATCTGGTAATCTTGCACTCACAAATCTGAACGGGCTGAGTAATATTGATTCTGTGGGGGGGGATTTAAATGTAACACATAGTGGCGTGCTTGCAAATCTGGATGGACTCAACAATCTTAATTCTGTGGGGGGAAACCTGCGTATATCAGGTGTTACTTCAGTTACAAATCTGGATGGACTCAGCAATGTTACAGCTGTCAATGGAAATTTAACACTTTGGGAGCTCAATTCTCTCCATAATCTTGATGGACTTAGTGGCATTACTTCAGTGGGGGGAGATGCAATGCTATGTTACAATTACAATCTCTCAAATCTGGATGGACTCAACAATCTTAATTCTGTGGGGGAAAGGCTGATTGTATCTTACAACGACAGACTCACAAATATAGATGGGCTCAGCAATCTTACTCATGTGGGTGGGGTGCATATACATTTAAACAACTTACTCACAAATCTGGATAGCTTAAGTAATATTACTTCTGTGGGTGGTGCTCTATCTGTAGCAAGCAATAACGCACTTACGAATATGGACGGACTGAGTAACATTACTTCAGTGGGTAATATGCTGTATGTGGGTCATATGGGATTACTCACAAATCTGGATGCCTTGAGTAATATTACTTCTGTGGGTGATCGGCTGGTAGTGGATCGTAATCCATCCCTTATAAATCTTGATGGCCTGAGAAGTATTATTTTTGTGGGTGATCGGCTGGAAGTAACTGGAAATTCCGTACTTAGTGGTTTTTGTGGTCTTTCTCCGCTACTTAGTTCAAATGGTCTTCAAGGAAGCTACACTGTAGCAGATAATTTAGTTAATCCAACACAACAACAAATTATTGATGGGGATCCATGTGGAACGGATGTAATGCTAGAAACACAGGCAGAGGTAAATTCATTTGAAGGCATTTTTATTGTAGGTGACCTCACAATAGAAGGTTCTGACATCGTAGACTTAGCACCACTTTCAACCCTTACTTCTGTGGGTGGTGACCTGAAAGTAAGGCACAACACATTACTCACAAACCTCGATGGTTTAAGCAACCTTGATTCTGTAGGTGGGAATCTGTCTGTTCAGAATAATGTCTCACTCGCAAATCTAGATGGTCTGAGCAATCTTAATTCCGTTGATGGTGTGAGAGTAGAAAACAATGCCACACTCACAAACCTAGATGGATTGGGAAATCTTAATTCTTTGGGCAATCTGTATGTAATTGGCAATGAGGCACTCGTAAATCTGGCAGGTCTGACCAATCTTGAATCCGTGCAAAGTACTATGTTGGTGCAGTACAATAACACGCTCGCAAATCTGGATGAACTGAGCAATCTTACCTCTGTGGGAGGTAGTCTGTCGGTTATGGGCAATGTCTCACTCACAAATCTGGATAGTTTGAGCAACCTTACCATTGTGGGTGGTTACCTGTCTGTAAGGGACAATGTCGCACTCACTAATCTGGACGGTCTGAGTAATCTTGCTTCTGTGGGGGGCACTCTGACTGTAAGGGACAATGTCGCACTCACAAACCTGGATGGTCTGCGCAATCTTACTTCAGTAAGTGGTTTTCTATATGTAATGGACAATGTCTCACTTAATGTTTTTTGCGGGCTCTATCCCCTGTTGAGTTTAAATGGATTGGGTGGTCGCTACGAAGTAACTGGTAACCTGGCCAACCCAACTCAACAGGAAATTATTGATGATGGTCCTTGCGTAACATCAGTAGAGAATGAGGCATTGCCTATAAACTTCAGCTTGTACCAAAACTATCCCAACCCTTTCAACCCCACAACAACCATCAACTATGACCTGCCAGAACAATCCACAATCAGCCTCACAATATTTGATGTTCGTGGTCAAGAGGTCACCCGTCTTCAGGATGGAATTAAACCAGCCGGTAAATATGATGATCAACGACAACTAAAATTCCCGTCCAACGACAGTTATTTTTCCCGGTTCATTTAGCTTTAGTTTCCTTTGATTTCTCCAGCCTATAACTGGGTAGATTCAGTTCAAGTATTACGCTGTGATGAACCAACCGATCGAT
>JAERTH010000121.1 GCA_016844955.1 Fidelibacterota bacterium
TCCGACGATGTAAAAGCTCACCCTCAAAGTCTGCGATCCATGCTGGCCCATGAGTGTGCCCACATCGCACGATGGGATGATCTGAACATTTTTGTCAGCCAAGTCATTATGTCGATATTCTTCTTTCATCCAGCAGTCTGGGTTGCGCGAAAGATATTGATGGAAACCAGGGAGATGGCGGTGGACAGAATGGTACTAAACCGAAAACTGGTCAGCATGCGCGACTATGCCCATGCCTTGATTGACAACGCCTCCCAGATTCCGGCACCCGGACTTTCGGCTCCATTCAACGCCAAAAAGCGTTTTCTCAAAAACAGAATATTGGCAATGAAAGGAAAGTCAAAAATGAAAACAAGAACCGTCGTATTTTTAATGATGATCACCCTCCCACTTTTATGTGTATCCTGGGTCACGCTCCCTGCTCCCCTGCTGTCTGCACCCACAGTACCGGTGCGTTCATCAGAGTCCCAAAGCTTCATAAGTCCTGTTGGCAGTGCGCGACTAACCTCTGGATTTGGGGAGCGTAAACATCCCCTCTCCAAAAAGATGGCTCATCACAATGGCATAGACCTGGCCGCCAAAACAGGTACACCGGTCAAAGCAGCTGCAGATGGCACTGTTGAATCTGCGAAGTTTTTCAAAAAGAGTTGGGGCAAGCGTATCGTAGTGCGTCATAGAAATGGATTTACAACCTTCTATGCACAGCTGAGTGAGATCAAGGTTGAAGAAGGCCAAAAGGTCAAACAAGGCGATATCATCGGGACAGTTGGCAGCACGGGCAAGTCAACTGGTCCACACTTGCATTTTGAGATCCGTCAAAATGATGAACCCCTCGATCCATCAGGATTCATCACAATCTAAATTTCAACCACTCCCTGGTTGATGTAATGGAAGAGCCTCTCCTGCAGGGGCTCTTTTTATTGTGTGAGATATGTCATAAATGCTCCGAAAAAGCTGATTTGAGGCAATTGATGGTATTATGTTGAGTGCTGTGCCATGAATAATAGATCCTTTATATCAATCCTGGTTAAAGTCAGTCTCTATCTGAGTCTCCTCCTTTTGGTTTCTACCGATCTGGTTGCACAACCATCAGGATACAAATACAGAAAACGAGTGCTTCTAGAATCTGACGAAGTATATGGTTCAACGGCTCACACAAATTACCCTCTGATGATCTCTGTGACAGATTCGGACATGCGTAGTGTTGCCAATGGGGGCGGAGTAGAAAGCAGTAGCGGCTTTGATATTCTGCTCACAAGTCTCACTGGAACACCTCTGGATCAACAGCTCCAAGCTTATGAACCCACCACAGGGAAAGTAATTATTTGGACTCAGATCGCTTCCCTCCCCACGGGAACTGATATTGAAGGCTACATCTATTTCGGCAACAGCTCTGTCTACTCTGATCAGTCTACATCAGATATATGGAGTACTGATTTCATCGGAGTCTGGCATCTTGATAACCTCATGGATGCCACGGGCAACAACAATGATCTCATTAATACCAACACGGCAACCAACACATCGGGAATCGTTGGGAGTGCTCGAGAGTTTGATGGGGATGGCGACAACCTGCAAGACGCCGGTGGAGACACTTACCTGGATGGTTTATCCGAGTTCACAGTTTCACTTTGGGCCAAAGCCGACGCAACAGGCTCTGATAGAGGAATGCTTCATGGACGTGATCCCAATAATAACGACAACCGCTTACAGATTCGCTTTGATGCGGCCGGGGCCAGCGGCGGAGGTACCAATGTTATTCGCCTGAATTCCCGTATAAATGACAATGGAACCAAAACCAATCAAATCCTGGAAAGCAGTAATAATATTCAGGATACAGGTTGGCATTATTACACCCTTACCTGGAGTAGCGGCAACACCTTCACCCTCTATGTGGATGGTATTGCAGACAGTCCCAGTTTTACCAACAACCGTACGGGTGTAAGCTTTGGGAACACCAAACTCATCATTGGACGAGGTGCCAAAGATGGGACGACATCATCCTGGGATGGTCTCATCGATGAAGTCTGGATTGAAAATGTTGAGCGTAGTGCCGATTGGATCAGGACTGTTCACAATAACATGAATAATCCAGGTGATTTCTTCTTTATTCAGAACATCAATGAGACACCAGTGGTCTCAAATATTGAGACCATTGATCTGAATTATGCAACACTGAGCGGACCCGTTTCCATCACTCAATCAGTCACAGTTACCGATTACAATGATGTATACCTGGATAGCGTTGCTGCCCAGATCTTCACAAATTATCAAAGCGCAGAAGACACCCTGGCGTTTGTTTCCCAAAATGGAATCACATCCTACTGGACAGAAGCCAATACAATTCTTCACCTCACAGGCCATGCACATCAATCGGACTATGAAACCGCATTACGCGCCATTACCTACGAGAACACCAGCGCCACCCCCAACACCAGTACGCGCACCATTCGATTTGCCGTTTACGATGCCGCTGGTTTGAGCAATGTTGTCACCAGGGATGTGGTTTTTGATCAACCCAATTCCACACCCACACTTGCTTCGATTGAAGGAACCACTTTCAATTATCCTGACAGCTATGGTGATACGACCCTCACAGCCAGTATCACCGTAAGCGATGTGGATGATGCCTACCTGGATTCCGCCGAGATATCCATCACCTCCAATTTTGTCAGTGGTGAGGATGTCCTGGGATTTAGCAACACCGCCAGCCTTACGGGCTCCTGGAATGGTGTTTCAGGCAGCTTGCTCATTGTCGGAACAGACTCTCAGGCTGATTATCAAACCGCCCTGCGAGCAGTTACGTATAGAAATGTGAACCCCGACCCAACAACCTCCACCAGAACCATCCAATTCAGCGTAACGGATGGAGTTGACTGGAGTACTAGTGTTTCCAGAGACTTGACGGTTACTCCCCTGAACAACGCTCCTGAGTTGGAAGGCATCGAGTCCAGTGCCATTGTTTATAACGCAGGAGATGGGGCCGTAGTAATCACGAACTCCATTGAAGTTAGTGATGGGGATGACACCGACCTGGATAGCGCTCGAGTAAAGATTACAGCCAACTACTTTAGCACCGAGGATGAACTCGATTTTACCAATCAACTGGGTATTACCGGGACATGGTTTAGTGGTGCCGGGGAATTGTTATTACAAGGCTCAGCCAGTTTAGCTTCCTATGAATCAGCATTACAGGCCGTCACTTATGAGAATATGGCTACACAGCCGAAATCACCAACACGAACTGTTGACATCAATGTACACGATGGAGATGCATCCAGCAACACGCTCACACGATCCATAAGTTCAGGGGCTCCCGGTACAATCTCGGACCTTGAGTTATGGCTCCGAGCTGATGCAGAGGTCTATAGTGATGCAGGTGTTAATCTGTGTACCGATGGTCAAGGTGTTGATCGCTGGGACGACCAGAGTGGTCATGATTACGATTTCATAGATAACACAACCAAACCGATCTGGCGAGCCAGCGTGCCATCCCTTAATAATGCGCCAGCTATTGAATTTGCTGGCACCGGTGATCATTTTCGCGATGGAGATGGTGAGGATTACGTTAATGGGATGACTGAATTCACACTATTTTCCGTGATTCAATCTGACCAGACCAGTACAGACAGGGGCTGGTTCTCCGCGCGCAACCCCGGCAATGGCGATCGGGATCTCACGCTGCGCTATGATGCCATTGGTGACAATAGCGCTGAAAACAATGTCATCAAAAGTGGCATTCTTCTAAACAACGTAGCGAATCAGTTGGAAAGCCCAGCAGATATTCAATCCATCGATCCCCAGATCGTCGCACTTCAATGGAAAAGCGGGTTCGTCTATGAAATGTGGGTGGACGGCGTCCTTATGAATCCATCTACACAACAGAATATACCTGTAGGCACCATCACAACAGCGTTACGCGTGAATATTGGTCAAGGACCTGCAGTTTCTGGAGAAAGTTGGGACGGCCACATCGCTGAGGTCATCCTATACAGCAAGAGCATCTCTGAGAATGAACGGCTAAAGATTGAGGATTATCTCTCAGAAAAATATGCCATCAGTACTGGTTTAATTGATCCCGCAGATGGCGCTGACTCGCTCTCTGTTGATGATATCGGTGGTTCTTTTACATCCCTGACTGGACCCCGTATCACAGAGGACGTGATCGGCGAGTTCAGCGATAATGGGACAGTGGTCCTCAGCCTACCCAACGGATATGAGTGGGATACTGGAGGAGCCGCTCCCTCGCTTACCGTTGAAGCTGCCTACGGCGCCAGCACAGACCTGACCGCTTCTTTTACCAGCCGGACCAGCTCATCAGTCACATATACCATAGATTCTCCCTCCGCTGCACCCAATAAACCTGGTTCTATCACTTTCAATGGGCTCAGAATTCGCCCTACAACCAGCACCATACCCACGGCAGGAATGATCACAAATACAGGAGCAACAGGGCCAGCTTCTTCAGTCGACCTTGGTACATTGGGGCTCGTCGCCGGCATCGCTGATTCCCTTGTATTCATTGTGGCTCCTTCATCGGGAAACGCCACTGAAGCTATCAGCCCAGCCCTTGAAGTTCAACTCGTAGATCAACATGGAAATGCCAGGGACAGTAGTGGCGTCAGCATAACAATAAACCTGACGACTGGTACAGGAACGCTATCGGGGAATACCTCCCAACCCACAGATGTGGATGGAATGGCCAGCTTTAATGACCTCAGCATCAACTTCACTGGCACAAAACGGCTCACCGCTTCAGCAACAGGATTGTCTTCCACCGAAAGCACTGACTTCTCCATTGCTCCCAGCGGTGAGTACACGACCTTTAAAATTGAGCGCAGCAGTGGTGGCAATATTCTGGACCAAACTGCTGGATCGGCATTTACCATTAAGATTTCGGCCGTAGATGCTACTGAGACTGTGGACACCGATTTCACCGGCACAATTGACCTGACCACCAGCAGCAGTTTTGTCAGCGGTGGAGGAACCTCGTCCAGTTTTGTTGCAGGGGTGTTAAGCAGTTTGACTGTTAACCTGGGAACCGCTGGAGACCATACGCTAACGGCTACAACGACCGGTGCATCCATTAATGGAAGTAGCAACACTTTTACCATTGATCCTGGTAGCGCTAGTGTAGCAACCACCCAGATCACGGCCAGTCCCACCGCAATCGCCAACAATGGAATCTCTACATCAACCATTACTGTCACTGTCACCGACGCCTACAACAACATTCTCACTTCAGGTGGGGAAACGGTGAATATCGTCACCGATGCAGGAACACTGTTAAGCTCACCGACAGATAATTCTGATGGCACTTACACCCAGTCTTTACAGTCTTCCACCACTGCAGAAACTGCGACAATAACAGGCCTCCTAAACCTGGTGGATATTACCGACGATGCAGCACTTCAGTTCAATGATTACAGTACGATCTGGCAAAGCAGTCCTGGAGCTGCAGATAGTACTTCTGAATGGGGACTGGCCAGTAATTGGACCGATGGCGTCCCCGATAATGCCGATGATGTTCTTATCCCGGCCACTCCCAACAATGGAACCAGACAACCCATCATCTCGGTTGATAATCGACAGATGAATGACCTTACTATTGAAAGTGGTGCGGATGTCACTCTGTCAGGAAGCATCAGTTTTGAAGTTTTGGGTGATTTGTTAGGCAATGGAGAAGTGAATGGAAGTGCACAAGATTCCATCATCGTTAGGGGTGATTTTAATATTGGTAGCCTCGCCATTGGATATGTGGCCCTGGAAGGAACAACGGTTCAGGATATTACGCAGATTCAATCATTTCAGACGCTGGAAATCAATAACAGCGCAGGTGTAGAAGCCACAAGCTCACTAACTGTGAGCACCGAACTAAAGCTAACCTCAGGAACTCTGGTCTTACCCACAGGCGCTATATTGATTGCCAATACCCAGACTGTAGCAAGTGGAGATATTCAACTGGGTCGTGAGATCAGTGGCAATACTGGTTGGCGCGTTCTTGGAGCACCGTTGACTTCCACTTATGGAGATTTTCTAGATAGCTTGTTCACTCAGGGATATACAGGTTCGGATTCTGCTACAGGGAGTCCCTCGGTCCTCTGGTACGATGAGACCTATGGTGGGACGGATAATCAGCGCTGGCGCAAACCATCCAACATCACTGACGCTACGGTTCCGGGACGTGGACTTTTTGTATATGTCTTTGGAAATATTCCCGGAGAGGCAGCCTATTCAAAAGACTTGCCAGCCATCCTGGACATCGCTGGTGATGAAGACCTTGGAACGGCTGATGTATTTGATTTTGGCGTCACATACACCGCTCTGGCAGATACGGGCTGGAATCTCATCGCAAACCCATTTGCGGCAACCATTGACTGGGATGCCGCTGGCTGGACCAAAACCAACATGGACAATACCATATACGTTTGGGACGCCAGCCTTAACAGTGGGAATGGGGGCTATCTCACCTGGAATGGTACCACTGGCTCCCTGGGTGATGGGCTTATCAAACCCTTTCAGGGGTTCTGGGTAAAAGCCAACGCCAGCGCGCCAGAATTAAAGCTAAATGTCAGCAATAAAACCTCAGGGGGTGTCTTCTATAAAGTTTCTGATATCCCTGCTACTCTGGTGTTTCATGCGGAATTGGATACCCTGGAAAGCCTAACTCATCTGGTTTTCAAACAATCCGCAAGTCTGGGAAAAGATGCCTTTGATGCATATCAGCTGGAAGCACCATCACAGACCAGGCTGGATTTTTTCAGCGCAGGGTATGATAATCCTGAACTCACCATCAACACCTTACCATCCCGGTTTGGAATTCCACTGGAAGTTGCACTGGATATACGTGCCTGGTTAGACGGGTCCCCTATTGCAGGAGCTGCAACCTTGAGATGGCCCCAGATGCTTAATCTACCTGAGGGCTGGATTCTCACGCTCTTTGATCGGGAAACCAATACTTCAATAAACATTCAAAACGAAGACTCCTATAGCTTTGAAACACATACAATGGGTCTCGCGCGTCCAGTTCCTCCATCGCCCATAGGTCCAGGTACAATGCCCCCACGTTTGACGAAGACGGCTGCAAAATCAGACATGCGCTTTTTGCTGCGTATCGACCCTGGAAACGCATTTCCAGACCTTCCTCGAAAATATGGCCTTGATGGCAATTACCCCAACCCCTTCAACCCATCAACGCATATTCGCCTTGACCTGCCCCTGGAATCAGCCATAACATTAAAAATTTATGATGTTCTCGGGCGTGAGGTTGCCGCCCCCCTGGAAGACACCACCTATCCCGCAGGGAAACATGAAATCATCTGGGCAGCTAATGAATTGCCCTCCGGTATCTACATTGCTCTGGTGCAGATGAGAGGCAAGTTTTTTACTCAGAAGATGCTACTGCTGCGTTAAGCCATGGTTCTCACCTCGTTTCAGGACCATTTCTGTTTCTGAGGATTTTTACTTAAATATTCTTATCATACCAGGCTCACAGTTGAGCGCTCGAAGAATAATATTATAGATAGGATCAAGACTATGCGAATCATGTTTGCCACGTTGATATTTGGACTGATCATTGGCTGTTCAGGCCCAGACCCAACCCAGAACCTGTCAGCAAAAGAGGCTTTTATTGATTCCCTCATCAACAAGATGACCATTGAAGAAAAGTTAGGTCAGATGAGTCAGTCAACCGGGCATTGGGAAATGACGGGTCCTGTAGTGGCAGACTCAAGCAACCTGGAACTAACCCGGACTGGACGTCTTGGGTCTTTTCTGAATGTGATTGGTGCTGAACGGACGCGCATAGCACAAGAGATCGCTGTCAATGAATCCCGATTGGGCATTCCACTGATCTTTGGTTATGATATGATTCATGGCTATGCTACCACCTTCCCCATCCCCCTGGCTGAAGCGGCCAGCTGGGATCTTGCGCTTATCAAAAAATCTGCTGAAATTACTGCCCTGGAAGCATCTGCGTCAGGCATACACTGGAATTTTGCGCCTATGGTGGATATTGCCAGAGACCCACGTTGGGGTCGCATCATGGAAGGGGCTGGCGAGGATCCCTGGTGGGGTTCCCAGGTCGCCGTTGCTAGAGTAAAAGGCTATCAGGGAGAAGACCTGAGTAGCCTGGAAACTGTTGCTGCCACCGCCAAACATTTCGCTGCCTATGGCGCCGCAGAAGGTGGTCGCGACTATAACTCAACCGAAATTTCTGAACGCAACCTTAGAGAAGTTTATCTGCCACCCTTCGAGGCCGCCTCTGATGCTGGAGTTGCGGCTTTCATGAACGGTTTTAATGATATCAACGGGATTCCTGCAACAGCTCACGACTTTCTGGTCAAACAGATATTAAAAACTGAATGGGGGTTTAATGGTCTGGTAGTTTCTGATTGGGCCTCTGTCCAGGAGATGACCGATCACGGTATTGCAGCCACCGATGCGGAGGCTGCCGCCCTGGCACTGGAAGCAGGTTGTGATATGGAGATGGTATCCAAAACATACATAAACCACTTGACTGAAAAGCTTGCCCTCAACCCCTCCTACCTTTCCATGATCGATGAAGCAACCAGGAGAATACTGGGGGTTAAATATGATCTGGGTCTATTTGACGACCCCTATAAATACTCGGACTCGGTTCGAGAAGCTCGTGTAGTACGACACAATGACCATTTCAAACATGCTCGGGAAATAGCTAAACGTTCGATTGTTCTGCTTGAAAATCGCAATAACACCCTGCCCTTGAATCCAAACCTACGCAAAATTGCTGTGATTGGTCCACTCGCCACAGATACTGAGACACCACTGGCTACCTGGTCAGCACAGGGTCGCCAAGCCGATGTCACCACAATACTCGAGGGCATTAAGCTGGCTGTGGGTACTGACACAAAGGTGCTCCAGGCCGATGGGTGTGAGATCAACTCTCAGGATAAGAGTGGCTTCAAAAAAGCCCGCGGACTGGCCAAACAGGCTGATGCAATTGTTGCCGTGGTTGGAGAGCATGCCTTGATGAGTGGTGAAGCGTTGAGTCGTGCTGATATTGATCTACCAGGAGTCCAACTGGACCTGCTTAAAATGCTCAAAGAAACTGGCAAACCCGTTGTTGTTGTCCTTATGAATGGCCGCCCCATTGCTGAACCCTGGATGTATGAAAACTGTGATGCCGTCCTGGAAACCTGGCATCTTGGGGTACAATCCGGACCCGCTATTGCCGATGTTCTATTTGGTCACTACAATCCAGCAGGAAAACTACCGGTAACCATCCCTCGCTCTGTGGGTCAAATCCCCATTTACTACAATCATAAAAATACGGGGAGGGCTTTTGAAGCACAGGACCGGTATACGACCAAATACATTGATGAACAACACGGTCCACAGTATCCCTTCGGCTATGGTTTAAGTTACACGGAATTCACTTACAGCAACCTGATGCTGGACAAACCCAGTTTTCATCAAGGTGATTCCATCATAGTGAATGTTACCCTAACCAACACCGGGGATGTTCCAGGTGAAGAGGTTGCCCAGCTATACGTTAGAGACCTGGCTGGTTCAGTCACACGGCCCATTCTAGAGCTAAAAGGATTCCAAAAACTGATGCTGGATCCTGGTGAGTCAAGTACTATAGCATTTACCATCAAAGCAGAAGACCTACGGTTCTGGGATCGCAATATGAAGTTCAAATCAGAGCCCGGAATGTTTAAAGTTTTTGTCGGTACCAGCTCCGCAGATCTGTCTGAAAGTGAATTCACCTTATTGGATTAACGTTCGTTATTGATATCCTAATTCTGCCATAATAGGCCATTATGTGGTTCATATTCTGACCTTGTAGCTTCTGGTCGGCTGAATTATCTTTTTGCATTCATTTCGGGGACTTTGCGAAAATGTGAAGATGTTGAGGCATCAGGACAGTTGTCGCACAACTCCCCTTGCCTCAAATTCTAATAATTTTCACTGGTTGCGTTCTGATAAAAAGAATTGGTCATGAGGTATGGCATAAATGCACAATTTTAATAGGGATGGATTTGATTTTCTCCCTGGGGCTTTGATAGAGATTGATTTATCGAAGCGCTCAGTCATTTATATGAACCGCATCGCCTTTTCCCTTTTTGAATACACGCAGGCTGATATTGATCGCGGACTTCCTCTCAGAGATATCTTTCAAAATGATTCGGAATATGAGCGTTCCATTCGGGTTGCCGAATCTTTTGGTCTGGATGCCTATCAACATCGCAAAGCTTATTCACGTTATGAGAAACAGGACCTTTATGATTTCATGATGGTAAAGCAGGATGGCAGTGAATTCTTTGCAGAGTGTCAGGGTTCCTTTGTCCTTGATGAAAATCAGGTGCCCGTGGGGGCTCGTATTTATATACGTGATCTCTCTGAACAACGTCTGATTGAGGCTTCACACATTGAGAATGAAGAAAAATACCGTACCCTGGTTGAGAACTCATCTGATCTTATCTTCCTTATTGACCCACAAGGTGTGGTTCTTTCTGTTAATAAGGCCACATCCAAATATTTGAAACGCTCTCGAAGAGAAATTGAAGGGAAAAATGTAGCTGAGCTTTTCCCGGCACAGACAACAGCCACCTTAAAAGGCTATCTGAACAAATCATTTATCAGTGGCAAGCGAGCGATTTATGAAACGCCAATGCCCACAACCAATAAACAGATGTGGGTAAATACATCCATTAATCCCGTTAGAGATATTGACGGCAACATAACTGCTATTCTGGGAGTAAGCAGAGATATTACCCACCGTAAGCGCTCAGAAGAACGCCTGGAGCAGGCACTGGTTGAAGCTAAAAATGCCAACAAGCTCAAAAGTCAATTTATCTCAAACATCACCCATGAAATTCGGACCCCACTGACCAGCATTACTGGTTTCACGACGCGCTTGCGGGAAAGCCTGGGAGACAAATTAAATCCTGAAGTTGAGGATTTTTTCAAGTTTATCCAAAATGGCAGCAAACGTCTGCTCAATACCGTGGACGCTATCATCAAAGTCTCTCAGGTCGAGGCGGGGACACTTCCATTGACCCCCAAATGCTTCAACCTGATCCCCATGCTACAGGTCATGTATGATAAGCTTCTGGCAGATGCCATAGCTAAGGGCATCGAGCTGGAGTATAAAAACCAGGTAGAAGATGATGAAATCTGGGCAGATGAGAATTCTGTGTATGAAGCTATCAACAATATTCTGGAAAATGCAATCAAGTACACACAGGAAGGGGGCATCAGCATCATCCTGGAGCGAGTAGATGGCCTGCTCACACTCAATGTAGCAGACACCGGCATTGGAATATCAGATGAATATCGAGAACGTTTGTTCCAGCTCTTTAGCCAGGAGAGCGAGGGTCTTGCCAAGGAATACCAGGGTATAGGACTGGGGCTTGCATTGACCAAACGCTACCTCGACATGAATAAAATCTTGATTTCTGTGCAAAGTGAAAAAGGTCGTGGATCAACGTTCACCCTCACCTTCCCACACAAAGAAAGAGATTGACCTTTTTATTCATTAGCTGACCTATTTACCCTCCGAAATAGTAGCAACACCACCGACAAGAAGGATATGACTTAACCAAAAGAGATGCACCTCTGCGTGTGGCGCACTGATTGCTTATGATTTTAATGAGCATGAATTAAACTGTTTGCAATACCAGGTGGGAATGAAATAAAAGGAAAACACTGTGGCTGGCACCAACAAACTATCTGATGGCAATAATCTCCAGATTGCTGAGAAAATGCTCTATGATGTGACCAAGGTTTTTGAATCCACCGGCACCAACTATTGGCTTGAAGGTGGAACACTCATAGGAATTGTAAGAGAACAACGCCTCCTTCCCTGGGATAATGACATGGATATTTCCATGCTTGACACAAGCAAACTTAAGCTTTTCCTTATTGTACCTATCCTAATGCTCAAGGGGTACCGTATAACACTCCAAAATCATCAGGCGGATATTGGTCCTTTTAAAAAAGGGCAGCTCAAAATCGTCAAGATTCGGAATTTTGCACCCGGATTCAAAAAGGGGCAGGTGACGCTCGATATATTCCTCAAGCGCCAGGTGAATGGCGACTGTTTTTGGGTGGTTGGAATAGACAAACGCGTGCTTAAATCGACGCCCGCACATCTTACAAATTCCCAGACCTCATGGAAATTCAAGGCAAAGGACTATCTCATCCCAAAAGAATATAATGGCTATCTCAGTTTTCGATATGGTGACTGGCAGACCCCTCAAAAGGAGTGGGATTTCAGAACCGATGACCAGGCCATTGTGAAGCGTGATTACCCCTTAGAGGAAGCATAATGAAAGCAATTATCATCGCAGCGGGAACAGGAACCCGGCTTTACCCCATTACCAAAGACATCCCCAAGAGTCTCCTGGATGTGGGACAGGGATTGACACTGCTGGAAACCCAACTTCACAGCCTCCAGGAATGTGGCATAAAAGATATTGTAATCATCATCGGGTATCGCGCAGATCAAATTGAGACCAAACTTGATGAATATCGTGACACTTTCAATATAGAAACTGTGTATAACCCCTTCTTCGAAACCTCAAACAATCTGGTGTCAGTCTGGATGGCCCGACATCACTTCAGCGAAGACTTTATCACTATCAACGGAGATGACATTTTTGACGCATCCGTAATTAAGACACTCCAGAATAGCCCACACCCCATCACCATGGTAACCGATGTAAAGTCTGAATATGATGAAGATGATATGAAAATTGTTACAGCAGGAGAGCTGGTGAAAAGCGTGAGCAAGAAGATTCCCCTTGATGAGGCAAATGGTGAGTCTGTGGGGATCATTAAGTTTACTGGTTCGGGAAAGGAACTCTATACACAAACGCTTGAATCCATGGTGCGTGAACCTGAAAACCTGAATGTCTTTTATTTAAAAGCAATTCAAAAGATAATTGATAATGGACATCCTGTACACTTTAGTCGTTGTGACCCCAAGGACTGGGGTGAAATTGATTTTCATCCTGACCTTGAGTTGATCAGGCAGTACGTGACACGAACAAATTTGGTTGGCAGAATCCTTGATAAATCGTGACCCTTGAGTGGGGTAATACTTGTTAAAATCGATGATTAGTCATCGTCATCATCGTCATCATCGTCTTCTTCCACTTCCAGGATTTTCAGGCCACCCAGACCACCTGCAACGATAAGATGTTTTTTATCAACCTTTACATGATTCACAGATTGCAGGTCGTCGAATCGAAATTGACCAATCATCTGAAGGTCATCAACATCACAGTCCTTTGAACTGAACTTATCTTTTGTCCAGGCCACATAAACACCAGCCTCACCATTGGACATATAAAGTGTCTTACTGTCGGTGGTTGCTGCGTTGGTGACGGTAACCGATGGGATCAAATCCGCGACGACTGGTGGAGCAATCTGTTCTATTGGCTCACCATCATCCAGACAAATAATCTGTGTACCACCATCTCCCAGGGCGAGAACGGCCTTTCTCCGATGAATTTCTACGGTGGATTTGGAGAAATTGATGCTGGCACCCTCAAGCTCCCAGTCATCGAGTAGTTCACCGGAGTCATAGTCGAAGGTTACCAACCGGGCAGGAGTTCCAGCCACCACAGCCACATCATCACCATCAGTAGCAACTCCACGAGCATCTTCAACTGGATATGAGAAAACCACATCGTCGCTTGAAAGCTTTATGACAGTAACGTGACCGCTGTCCGCTCCGGATGTGACAAATAAATGGTTTGATGAAACCTCAACATCGGTGGCTGCCCAACTGGGGACATCGAAGCTCTCAATTTCATCCGTGAGCTGACCATTACGGACACGCACCTTTTCTACCACTGCCGGCGTGTTAAACGCCTCTCGACTGGTGGCCAGAGCCAGGTAAAGATGGTTGGATTTGAAAGTCAACCCGTTTACATCTGAGTCAGTGAATAACATGGATGAGATGAGTTCGGGATCTTCCTCATCCTTGATGTTAAAAACATCCACTGCACCAAGGTATGGTTCACCAATCATGTTATAGGCAACATAGGCCTTATTCGATTTTACATATATATCTGTTGCCTGAAGGGCCTGGCCATCAACTGACGGTGGATCAACTTCAGCAACCAAGGTCAGTGTTACCGGATTTACTCCAGGTTTTGCCAATCCTGTACTTTGCAATGATGTATCCAAAACCACAGGTTGATTGACATAAGTTACCCTGCTGGATAATACTCCCAGATCATTTTCAACGATGATTCGATCATTTTCTGGTGGCTCTGTACAGTTGTTGAATATGCCTGGTAAAACCAACAATCCAGAAAAAATAAATATATGTGATAGTTTTAGTTTCATAGCAGTACCCCTTAAAATATTTCTGCCTGGAAGATGGTTTGAAAACTCCCGGAGGCAATAAAAGATGTTTTTAGTCCCATTTTGTGTAATCTCTATCACATGTTGTTGCTATCCGGCCAGAGCAACTCAAGTTCAGGAGCTGGTTCAATATCTTCTACTGAGAGCTAATTGTACTCCCGTATCTCCGCGGTATGCCCCAACTCTGGTCTCCAGGTTTGAGAAATGAATACCCACCGTAAAGTCATATTTCGAATTGAGCTCCTGCTTATAGCTTGACCCAAAACTTCGACTTCCTAAATAATTGATCTCTTCGCCCCCCAGATTTGCATCTGGTGACACTCCCGAACCAACATACAATTCGAGGTGGTTTGCCGGCTTGGACAAATACTTCCTCATCTTGAAAATCCATGATTTTGACAGGCTGGAATTTGTGGAAGATACATAGGTCGTGGCGTTAAACCAGTACGACTGCCAGTACTTCCCCAGGGAACCCACATAGATGGGAATCTTTTTCTCAGGGACCTCCAGATACCTAAAACCAAGCGATACTTCATAATCACTGGGTAAAGCCTGAAATGCTTCCAACCCAAACCGAAACGATGGAAAGAGGTCTGATTTGGAAAACCCAAACCCGGTGTAGAGATAAGTCCCTTTTCGCAGGGTGGGATAAGACTCAACCTCCACTTGTGTTGCCGCATTCTGAAAGCGGTCGGCATAGTTGAGCTTGAATATTATTGGACCAAAACCAAAGGTCTCCTTGTGTTCTAGCGACACCCAGTGCCAGGGATCCAGACTAGATTCAATGACCAAAAATTGCATTTCCGTTTTCGTCTCTGCCAGACGGTTGTATACATAACGAACAGTGGTGGACCTGCCGGCTTCCTGTGGGGTCACATCCTCTGTAAGTATATCGACTTTGGGTTTTCTAACCGATTCCTTGTAAGCCAATGCACCTTCATGATTTGGTTGAATCGCCAGGATGTGTTCAACAATATCCAGGGCTTCAACTTTCTTTCCCTGCTTGGCCAATAGTTGAAGCTGCTTCACCCGGTAGTGGATATCATCAGGGTATTTTTCAATTGAGACCAGAAGAAAATCCAGAGCCTTCTCATCCTGGTTCGACCAAAGATAAACATCCAACAGGGCGTTCCGGGCATCCTGATAACCATCAGCTGCTTCCACAACCTGCACTAGCTCGACTTCAGCCTGGACATAATCACTATTCCAGGCATAGCACCGTCCCAATAAAATTCGGAAATCATGATAGTCTGGAACCTGAGTAAGAGCATGTTGACACAGCTCTATCGCCAGATCTCTACTGCTAGTATCCATGGCAGCATTTCTGGCTTCCACAAACAGTGAGTCAAGATTCTCACCACCATAAATATTGTTGCAGGTCAGAAGCACCAGGAGCAGAATTAGCACTTTTTTATGGGAACCAAACTTACCAGGAGTATTATTTCTCATCATACCTTTTCTGTGTCTCACTTATGGTCGGGGTAACTGTCGCTTAATCTATATCTTTGATGAGTTAATTTTCAAGAGAAACAATTTCCATAATTTCATTGCATTAATTCTGAAGTTGGTCGATGATTTAAATAGTGTAAGGGGATAAAAATAAGAGATCAGGGGAAAGAGGTATCGGGATGCAGGAAAAACCCAGAATACTCATAATCGATGATGACCTGGAGGCACAAAAGTTAATCAGCTTTCAGTTGGCCGGAGAAAACTATACGCTGATTAAAGCCTCCAACGGTCATGATGCTCTAGATATGATCAATTCAGGTGAAAAGTTCTCCCTGGTACTCCTGGATATTCTCATGCCCGATCTTTCAGGTCATGAAGTCTGCCAGCGCATTCGAGAAACCCACTTGTCCACCGAGCTCCCGGTTATTATGATAACGGCCAATGAGGATGTTGCAAGTCTTGAGGAAGGATTCCAGTCTGGAACCAATGATTATATAATCAAACCTTTTACCCGAGCAGAACTTGTGTCTCGTGTTCGCAGTCACCTCCATCTTCTGGAAATCAACAACGCCTACAGCCGTTTTGTCCCCCAGGAAATCCTGAAAGCCCTGGGACGTGATTCAATCATCAAGGTTGAACTTGGAGATCAGATTCAGGGCGAGATGACTGTGTTTTTCTCTGATATCAGGGCCTTCAGTGAAATTTCAGAACGGATGTCTCCCCGTGAAAACTTTGAGTTTCTCAACCAATATTTGAGTGTGGTCACACCGCCCATCAAAGAAAATGCAGGTTTTGTAGACAAGTATATTGGTGATGCTATTTTGGCCCTCTTTCCAGCCAATCCGGACAATGCGCTCCACGCAGCAATTGGCACCATGAAACAACTCTCCAAGTACAATCAGGAACGCTTACAAGATGGGGAGGATGAGCTGGATATTGGAATTGGATTGCATACCGGACCCATGATGATGGGAACCATTGGTGATAAAGACCGCATGGATGTCACCGTCATTTCTGATGCTGTTAACCTGGCTTCCCGCCTTGAAAGTCTGACCAAGCGCTTTGGCTGTAAAATTGCCATTAGTGAATTCACCTTTTTGAAGCTTACAGATCCTGCACAATATTTTCATCGTTTTTTGGGCAGAATTCAGGTCAAGGGGAAGCGTGATGTGGTTCCCATTTATGAAGTATTTAATGGAGATGCCCCTGAAATTATCGCGCTGAAAAACCAGACCAAAGACGAATTTGAGCAGGGCTTGACCAGCTATTTTTCAAAAGATTTCGCCGAGGCCATTGTGCTCTTCAAACATGTTCTGGATGTCAACCCTGAAGATAAAACGGCTCGTTTTTATCTCAGGCGGGCTGCTGAGTTGGTGGTCACAGATGTCCCTGAGGAGTGGTATGGTGTTGAGGCTTTGAGAAGTAAATAAGATGCCCTCAATATTCTATTTAAAAAATTTGTAAATGGCTATTGAGGATCATCTCATTAACCTATAAAGTCAGGTAAACAACGGGGTCCGGGACAGCTTGATTTTAAACAGAAAATGGAGTTAATAACTTGAAACAAATCATACTCGTATTCGCAATGCTCTATACCATAAATACTGTCCTTGCTGAACCGCTTGAATTCAGTGGGTTCGCTGATTTCCTACTGACTCAACCCCTAAATGACGACTCAACCACGGAGGTAGAATATGGACAATTCGAAGTAGACTTATCCGCCATGATTTCCTCCCGTGTGACCTTCGAAGGGGCCATCGCTCTTAATCCCGAAACCGGTGGGTTTGAAGTTGGAGCTGGTTTTCTGGATATCAGGTTGGGTGAAAACGAAAATTTTGGACTCGCTCTGGGACAGTTTGATGTGCCCTTCGGTCTCGACTGGCAGCATATTGCATCTCCAGATCGACGCCTGGTAACAGCACCTCTTATGAATGAAAAAAGTATTAATGGCTGGAATGATATGGGAGTTAACCTCACAGGTGATTTGTGGGGAGTCCAGGCAAATGGCTTCCTTGCTAATGGTGCTGATGCTGGCTTCGCCCTCGGGGGTCGACTTGCCCTCTCACCTCTGGATGCGCTTGAAATCGGCTCCTCATATTTTACCCACGCAACAGAGAACGAATCTGGTTCCAGGCCAACAGTTTTTGGTGTAGATATCCAGACAATAACCGGCCCCCTTTCCACACGGAGTGAATTCCAATCATCAATGGATCTGGTAGATGGTGATTTTGAGGCCATAACAGGAATTCCAGATCACCAGGGATTTTACACCCAGGCTGACCTGGACCTGGTAGATATGCTCAACCGGCCCCTGGTATTTATTGCCCGTTATGGTTCCTGGTCAGCAGAGAACTCCAATTCCCGAACCAATCGGTATACGTTGGGATTTACATATACACTGACTGAATCCTTTGAGCTTAGAGCCCAATACTTGAATGAGGTGACGGACGGAGAAAGTGAAAACTCAAATTTAACGGTGCAAACGGTTGTAAGTTTTTGAGATTGCCTTTAAGCAGGTTCCATTAAGAAAGCCGGGATATCCCCGGCTTTTTTTGTATAGATACTCCCTGGTCTATAGCTCCTTCTAACTCAAGATTTTTTGCTTGTATCTGATCAGTGATTCGTATAAACTATGTTCAATCAAACCAACAAAAGGAGGGTATTATGCAGCGCAATAGCGTTAACAAAGTGCTATTGGTTGGACGTACAGGCAGCGATGCTGATGTACGCTACACGACAAAGGGAATGGCCATAGCCACCATCAGTTTGGCCACCACTGACACCCGTAAAGATGGGAAAGGAGAATTTCAGGATAACACTGAATGGCACCGTATTGTGGTCTTTGGAAAAATCGCAGAATTCACTGAGAATTATGTGAAGAAAGGTGCCTTGATATATGTGGAGGGACATCTCCAAACCCGCTCCTGGGATGATAAAGAAGAGAAGCGGCACTACATGACCGAAGTGGTTGGCGAGAAGTTGACCATGCTGGGCGGTTGGAAAAAAGAGGATGGAGACAAAGCGCCTGTTGCAGTCGCAGAAGGCGAAGAGGAAGTTCCCTTTTAAAGGATAAGTGTTACCCGGGAAGCCACACGCCGGCCGGCACCTCCAGAGAAATCACTTCCCAAATCAAAGCCCGTTGCCGCTAAGTGCAACACCAGAAAGCTAAATAACCGAAGCTTAAAATTGAATGAAACCCAGGAGCAACTCACACGCTCAGAGCTTGATTAGTGTCTGCACAATGAATGGGGTCGTCGTGACGTGGGATACGAATACTATTCAGGGTCTTCGTACAGATTAGAGAGATCTGCTGCAGCAATTTCTTTGAATAGGTCAGCCATTTTTCGCGTGACATCCTTAAAATAGGCCTGACCCTTTTCTGCAGTAGCTTTGCTCGGATCACCGATGCCAGTATCACGGGTAACCTGTGACCACTTGCGTTCAGTCCAGGCCCAGCCTTCACGGATGCCCTTAATTTTAATTTTGTGCTCCAATCCGGGTCCTGCTTCAGTAAGCGGTCTGACAATATCAGGTCGGAGATGCAGCAACAGTGAGGTCTCCATTTCATCAGCGTGATCACCATCATTGTCAAAGTATTTATGCTTATCCAGAGCCCCGAACCAGTTGGTGAAAGCTAGAAACATATCTGGATACTGCAGTCCCAGCTCACGTAAAACTGGTTTAAAATCATTTCCGCCATGAGAATTGAACACCAACAATTTACGGATTCCTTGCTGATCCAGTGTTTCCAACACATCTCCCAGAATGGCCATGATGGTACTGGGATTTATATTGATATCTAATTTTATATCGGTCTGTCCCGTATTTACACCAAAAGGGATAGTTGGTAATACCATTACACTAGCCCCTTCATCATAAGCCAGCCGGGCAGCTTCGGCCGCCAACAGGTCTGACTCAATTATGTCGGTGGCATAAGGAAGATGATAATTATGGGCTTCAGTAGCACCCCAGGGTAAAATTACCAGGTCAACCTGTTGCTCCCTGACCTGTCCCCAATGACTCTCTGCTAATAAATATGGTTTCATAGTTTTATCCCCAATTTAACTCGCTGCTGAATTTGTATGCTCATCAGGTGGACTTGAACCTTTTAGATCACTTTGTATGGCTCCCACAACATAGACTACCATTCCCCCTGCAAGGTATGCGAGTGTATCCAGAAAATCGCGTGTCAAGCTACTATCAAATGAGGGGAGAATTACTTCGAATATCAGACTGAAGATCAACACTCCAGCCTGGATATGATGAATATCCAGTCTGAAATCAGCGGGAATTATTCCGAGTCGAATGGCCAGCAGTGCTGATAGTGGCAGGTAAACAGGCAAAGCTAAAAAATCACCGAGATGGTTGCGGAAAAATGCCGGAGAAGCATCCATTGGAATGATAAGCCAACGATTTATCAGATAGATCAAGCCCCCAATGAGGGCCAGAATCATTAAATATTTAGTGCGGCGATCAGGGATAGAGCGATGATGTTGAGTCCCAGCCATAACAATCGATTCCTGTAAGTGTTGTTCATAGTAATCTTGCGTTGCTCCGAAACTGCATTTGATTCTCTTGGCATCAATTCATTATCGCGCTATGGTGCACTAGAATATTAGTCGTTGATAATCTGATTTAACTCATCCTGATAAAATTCTTGAATATATGTCTTCATCCATTTGTTGAATTTCTGCAGGTCTTTTTCCTTAAATCCTTTTTTGTGCCACTTTTTCTGAAGCTTTTTTGTCTTAGCAATAATGGCTGTTTCCGCCGGAAGCACCAGATCAAGGATTCCCTCGCCTGCGTTATTGGTCAGTCTGGAATGCAGTATATAGTCCTGCCCGTTGCCTCGCTCGATGGGAAAACATTGTTGCTTGAGCTTCAAAGCTGTGGCGTTCAGGGGCGCAAGTTCGCCATCTGATGAAACCAGCATTTCAGGTATGAAGTCTTTTGAGCGCACCCACACAGGTGTCACCAGGGTGACTGGTTGCCAGCCCAGGATTGTCCATAGTGTGGTGAATTGAGGATCTTCCTCAGGCAGTACACCTTGAATAATCATGGTCGAGGCACTTGCATGACGAACAACATAATCCTGAAACGGGACGAATTGCTCATCATTTAAATCCCTGGGTTTAGGCTCCGCTCTCAGGTCTTTACCCATTAGCCCATGCTTGAAATTGCGGGTGGCCGCCTCTAACATGAAATCGATGGAGATAGACTCTTGCGTGTGGAAAAGCTCTGAAGTGACACCGTGCCTTATAAAACCATATCCATCATCTTCAGTTCCGGAAATTGAAAAATTGGTCCGAATCAGATAACCCTGTGGGGCTGTATTTTCATCAGTTACATCGTACTTGGTGTAGTCATAATAACCCTTTTCATAATAAGCAGCGCCACCCTTGGCATCTATAACACCAAAATTAGCGGCCAGCCCCCAGCGCCCCACCGAACTATCCATAAAAGCTTCAAAATCATCCAGATCAGAACAGACCTCAAGCACAGCCCGCATGAAGGTGCCTTCCTGATCATCTGGGACGTCACAAACCTGATTTTTATTCAGGTTGTAAGAGGCCGTATTCATGATGGCAAATCCAACGCTATTGGCCCCCATCCAGATTTGGGTAGAGAGTGTGTCTACCGTGTTGGCAACTCCCACAAAATCATATTTTTTCCCGGTTTCATATACCAGTTTGTTCTCAATATCACCCGTATCACGATGCTTCCACAACAGGGGGCGGCCATCATTGGTTGCCTGGCCACTAATGACGGCAGAGGTGCAAGGCAATAGCGGTGAATTCAGGCTGGTCAATATGAGAATAATGAAAAGAAATCTGTGCATGATTTAACCTCTCTGGGCATTTGATAATTTGAGCTGTCTGTGTTTAAAATAATAGTACATCGGCAGTCCGGTGAGAATCAAGATTAGCGCTGCCAGAATTCCATCAAGGGGGAATGCGCTAAAGGTTCCGAATATGAGCAATACTTGAAACATAATGGCCAGGACAGCCATGATTTTCCAGGCTGGACTGGTGTAGGTTGGTTTGTAATCCTCGCGTTTTCGCAACCAGAAGATGACAACATAAACTGCCAGATTCTGTAAAATATAGGATAGTGTGAAGTATCCCATAAGCGCTTCAATACCACCGATAAAGATCATTAGAATGGCCAATCCAGATTGGATCATGATAGAATTGGCCGGTGTTCCAAAGCGGGGGTGCAGTTTGCCGAAAACAGGAAAAAACAGTCCATCTCGGGCAATGGCATACTCGATTCTGGGTTGCACCATAATACAGGCATTGGTAGCACCTACCATGGAGGTGAAGGCGGCAATTGCCAGAAACCCCGCAGCAATAGCAGCCAACCAGGGCAAGTATTTGAAAGGATTTGCAAAGCCCCCGCTAATTTTGACCAGTTCATCATGTGGAACCAGAGCGCCGGTAGCCGCGGCTACAAGCACAT
Source organism: Fidelibacterota bacterium (assembly GCA_016844955.1). GTDB lineage: Bacteria > Fidelibacterota > UBA8477 > UBA8477 > JABMPR01 > JABMPR01. The sequence continues at coordinate 22,270 of JAERTH010000121.1, forward strand.
AAACCACAGTCACAACAATGAGACTTCCCACAAGTGCACGGGGCAAAGTTCGACTGGGATTCTTGATCTCTCCCGCCATATAAAGGATGTTGGGAAATCCAGCATAACTCCATACCGTGGCTGCTACTCCTGCCGAAAGCAGCACAAAGATTGACTTATCAGAAGCAAGGGTGCTGGCCATAAATAGGTTGTCTGATTTAAAAAAGAAGAAACCCAGAAAACAGAGTAGAATAAGCGGGAATAGTTTAACAATAGTAAAAACTAATTGTAAACGTCCTCCCTGATTCACACTTCTCACATGAACCCAGGTTAGTGCCATTATAATTAGTGCTGCGATGGTTTTGGTTAGGTATGTATCACCCAGGGCCGGAAAGAACACATCCAGGGCCGCAACCGCTGCAATGGCCAGAATAGTAATCGATGGTGTATCGCTGGTCCAAAAAACCGTCCAGACATACATAAAGGCCAGTGCCGGGCTGCCTGCTTTCTGTAGATACAGGTAACCAAAGCCCTGTTGTGGATACGCCGTCCCCATCTCAGCCAGAATAAATATTTGAGGCAGCCAGATCAATCCACCTATAAGCCAGGCAATGATAGCCAGACCCGGGCTTCCAGTAGCCTGCTGAACAATGGGAAGTTGGATGAATACACCTGAGCCAATGACAGTACCAATAATTATGGCCAGGCTAGGAGTGAGACCGAGTTGTCTTTTTACCGTGTTCATATCATTACGACCTTCAACATAGAAATTCTACACCCAGGGGGAAGATGTTAGTGTTCAAGTATTTTCAATGATTACTCAAGTAACAGCCATCAGTTCAATTCCAACAGTATCAAGGTTCAGCAGTTTCAACCATTTCTACTAATCTTCTGATCCTGAATTGTACCGATATCAGTTTAAGCAATATCACAACAGATAAAACTTAATAAACGGCACCAGATCAAATTTCAGGCTTGTACAAACTGATAAACGCTTTGACAACTCGGCAGATTTGTTCATATTCTCCCTCATGAATATACATAATCGACGTTTCTCATTTTTTCTTGTTTTGTTCATTCTGGGCCTGTCATTCAGTACCAGTTACGCAAAAACACACTACCTCAAGGTTCCATCCCTGGCCCTGAAGGACAGCAATCGGGTGATCATCACTACACCAGATGATTTTGAGCAATATAAAAGGGGCGGTTATCCCTTTATCATCATGCTACATGGATGGAGTGGAGATGAAACCCAGTGGGAAGATGATTCAGATTTACAGTCTCTGGCCAATACCCACAGGGTTTTACTTGTCCTGCCAGATGGTGGCTATGATGGTTGGTGGATAGACTCAAATAATGATCCAGGTCGAGACTATGCTACCCACCTACATCAGGAATTAAAAATCTGGGTGGTTGAAAATTTCAATGGCTCTAAAGATCCATGCAAACATGGCATCATGGGGCTCAGCATGGGTGGTTTTGGGGCCATATCACAAGCACTGCTCAATCCGGATAGCTATTGTGCTGCTGCCAGTTTGAGTGGGGTTATGGATATTACACGTCATACTGCGAGTTGGGGCCTGGAGAATGCCTTGGGTCAATATACTGACCATGCTGAAGCCTGGAAGCAGGTAAATCCTCTTCACCTATCACATACGGTTTCCCCCCCTTCGGTTCCCCCCTTGCTGTTGATCTGTGGGCGTGATGATTTTGCTTTTGTTGAGAACCAGGACATCATCAAGATTTTCAAGGAGTTGGATTTTAAGGTAACACTCAATGAAGAGTCTGGAGCCCACACCCATGAATTCTGGAAAACACACGTCGAAACAGCCATAGCGTTCCTGGTCTCTCACTTTGATACAAGAGATTGACTACTAGCTTCACACCCTGCTCAATTGGTTTTATGAAACAACTTTGAATTTTCTGGAAACTCGGCTGCGGAACGATATTTTCCGGTATCCTACTGACTTCGCAGAATAGCGCCGATGCGTATCAATTTCCGCAGCCGTCAATTCTGTATTAGCTAACATCAAATTACATCACGATTGGGATAGTACTGTCATGTGAATGACAGATAAGGTTTATTGCTTCGTTAAAAGGTCTTAATCCAAGATGATAGGCTCAACTTCGGGATAGTTGGAGGTGGAAGTGTCATAGCGCGTTAGTTCCATGGGATTGCTCTCATCACTAAATATTTGAAACAGGATGGAATCCCTAAGCACCTCAGATATTTCCAGCTCTCGACCATTCACCAGACATCTGGAGAGGACTGGACGAATGCCATGACTATAATCCACATACCAGTTAATATGGCCACTATAGACGGGTTGTATCGCCTCACCATCAGATTTATGCCACCCATAAATGACTACCTTATCCGGGTGCGCGGCAACACGATTTGAAACAATCACATCTTTTTTATGACCTGCCACCAGAGTGGATGGCGGGAAAGTCTCCAGGACTGCATTCCGTTGTCGGTGAACCATCTGGTTATGTTGCTGAAACACTATCATATTCACCATAGTATCACTGGGTGCAATGGGCTGAGGTTCCAACTTCAGAGTTGCAGCCTGCCAGATGAGATCCACTATTTTCTGTGTTGGCAGCACTCCACCTATCCTATCTAATACGCGTTGAGCCAGCATGGGAGTCATTGGCATTAACAAATGATCCTCAATGCTTCCAATCGAGAAATAATCAGGAGCAACAAAAATAGTGGTGACATAATTATGGTTACCAATAGATGTGTTAAATTGGATGGGGATTAATTCACGCAGATGGGCAGGTAAATTCCCCTGACTGATCTCTTCAAATATGGCTTGTTCCCGATCCTTAAGATTCAGGGACACAATAGAGTCTGCAAACGCTGCTCCCGTGTTCCGCGACTCTCCGGGCTGGTCAAGATCAAAATGCCAGATAGAATCTTCTGTGACTGGTTGAATCTCAGTTCGACAGGCCATGTTCAAGCTGACCACTATAACCACACTGGTGTATGCAATGATGCGTAAAAGCCCGGGATTGATTCTAATGCTATTCATTCAGTTCAACCATACTTTCCCATTTGATTTGCAACACCAATATAGCAGATGAGTCCCCATTTCACCTTCTTTTCCCTTCCTCACACTTGCTTTCACCTTAATTTGTGTCAATGCAAACCCTGTTTCCATCAGAACCGGTAATGAACACCTGGGGGGATCCCCAGGGAAGCACGCTACTCTTTCTGCACGCCAACAGCTATTCAGCCAGATTGTACCACTCATTTCTGGAGCCCCTCTTTGATTCATATCAGGTTTTGGCACCTGATCTTCCTGGGCATGGTGAGTCCCGTTGGAATGGCCGTATTCAGGCCTGGGCTGATATAGCCACCTTTTATAGCGATCACTTCACCCGGAATCCACCCAAAACACCCATGGTCGGTATGGGGCACTCCATTGGAGGCATTGTCATGATGCAACTGGCCATCAAACACCCCCAGTGGTTCAGTCGGATTATTCTCCTGGATCCCGTTATGCTGCCCAAACGGATTCTGGCCGCTATGAGAGTGCTCAGACTGCTCTCCCTGAGCCATTTGATTCCCCTGGTGAATGCTGCTAATCACCGAAAGGTACAGTTTCCCTCTAGACAGGTGGCACTGGAACATTATTCCAAAAAACAGGTGTTTTCCCGGTGGGAACCTCAGTTTCTGGAAGCTTATGTGGAGTCTTGCTTACACGAAACAGAATCGGGGATTTTGCAGTTATCTTGTGCACCACATTTGGAATCCAGCATCTATCAATCCATTCCCTCCAATGTGTGGTCCCTGCCAGCCCGATTAAAAACCCCCAGTCTTTTTCTAATTGGTAGATACTCAGATACTGTCAATAGAAAGGGGATGCAACGAATTCAAAGATTAGTTGGAAATGATGTTGTTAAACGAATTGATGGAGGACATCTTTTCCCCTTTGAGAAACCAGACGAGAGCATGGAATTGATCAAGGACTTTCTGGCTGTATGAGAACAGAAATACATGGGAATACAATTAACGCACGCACCGTTGAACAAGCGGTGGAAATCCTCCGTAATGGCGGCTTAATTATTTATCCAACTGATACTGTCTATGGCATTGGCTGTGACATTACACAGAAAGCTGCCATAGAGCGCATTTATCGCGTTAAGGGAATGGCCAAACAAAAGCCACTTAGTTTTGTATGCTCTGACATTAAGGATATTTCCAAATACGCTAAGATTTCTACATCAAATTACCGTGACCTGCGAAAGTATCTTCCTGGTCCTTATACCTTTATTTTACCGGGTACACGTGAAGTACCCAAAGTATTGCTCTCCAAACAAAAAACTGTGGGCATCAGAATACCAGACCATGCTTTAACCATGGCCATTGTGAATGCCCTGGGAAACCCCATTATCTCCACCAGTGTCAATATCAGCGAACAAAGTTTTGCCAGTGATCCTCAAGAATTTTCTCAATATTATGAGGGTCAGGTAGATTTGATACTCGACTCGGGTCCGACCTGGGCAGAACTGTCCTCCGTCATCGACATGACCAATGATGAATACCATGAGGTGCTTCGCGTTGGTCAGGGGGATGTAGATTGGTGTTTGACCTGAAATAATTGAAAGGAGGCTGTCATGGCTCAAGTAACACTTAAAAATTTAGACAAATCTTATGGTTCAACCCAGATCCTGCATGGTATCAATCTGGAAATCAAGGATGGTGAATTCGCCGTTCTGGTTGGTCCATCCGGTTGCGGAAAATCTACCACTCTGCGCATAGTTGCCGGTCTCGAAGAAGCCAGTGGAGGTGATGTCTATATCGGCGATACCCGGGTGAACGATGTTGAACCAAAAAATCGTGACATCGCTATGGTTTTTCAGAATTATGCGCTCTACCCTCATATGAATGTCTATGAAAATATGGCCTTTGGGTTGCGCCTGCGGAAATATTCAGATCAGGACATCAAAGAGCGCGTAGAAGAGGCTGCTGAGATTTTGAGTGTTGAGGACTATCTGTATCGTCGTCCCAAAGAATTATCCGGTGGTCAACGTCAACGCGTAGCTGTGGGTCGGGCTATTGTCCGGAAACCATCAGTATTTCTGTTCGATGAACCCCTCTCCAACCTGGATGCGAAATTGCGGGTTCAAATGCGCACTGAGATCAAAAAGCTGCATGCCAGACTCAAAACGACCATGATTTATGTCACCCATGACCAGGTGGAAGCCATGACCATGGGCGATCGGATTGTGGTTATGAAGGATGGATATATCATGCAGGCGGAAGAGCCCCTGAAAATTTACCAGCGACCACAGAATCATTTTGTGGGAAGTTTTATCGGATCACCGGCAATGAATTTCTTTGATGTTGAAGTTCAGGGTAAGAAACTGGTTAACAAAAAATTTGAACTCCCAATTATAGATGTGCATCCTGAAAACCTGACAAAATTTGATGGCAAAAAAATTCATCTCGGCATTCGTCCAGAACATTTCAAAATGCTGGATGCGCCCGACAGCATCAAGGCCAGTTTGGAAGTGAGCGAACTTATGGGAAATGAATCATACCTGTACTGTACAACGGGTGAGAATACATTTATTGCCAGAGTTCCTGACAATGCCCCTCGTGAAATTGGAACACCACTAAGTCTGTATGCAGAACCAGGTGACTATCAATTTTTTGATGCAGAATCGGGCGAAAGGATCGAATAATAGGCTGAACTAGACCCGCCGAACGATCTCAACATCACTTAACAGGATTTCGTAGCTGGTACCTTCGTCGCTCCTGAGCTTTAGTTCTCCATCCAGCTGATCTTCTACTACGGTGTAGATAATTCGGGTGCCCAGCGACTTCATTTGTTCTGTCTTCTCAGGTTGAATAAAGCCGACACCATCATCGGAGATGTGCAATAGAAGCTTATCTCGACGTAAACTGGCCTGAATACTGATTTCACCTTCACGATTCCCTGGAAAGGCATATTTCAGGGAATTCGTGATAATTTCATTAATGACTAGCCCTAATGGTACCGCAGTATCTATGGAGACTTCAATGGCTTCAACTTTGATCAGTGTGGTAATTGCAGAGCCTTCTCGTTGATAGCTCTGAATCAGATTATTAGTCAATTGATGAATGTAGGAACTGAGGTCAATTACCGAGAGATCCCTGGTTTTCATCAATTGTTCATGAACCAGAGACATGGCATATATCCGGCCCTGGATTTCATCAAACATCTGCGTGAGTTCAGGGTTTTTGATGCCCGATGCCTGCAAATTGAGCAGGGAAATTATGACGGACATGTTGTTTTTTGTCCGATGATAAATTTCTCGCAACAGAACCTCTTTTTCATCAAGTGAATTTTGTAGGGCTTCTTCTGCCTGTTCACGTTCCTTGATAAGCAGACTCAACTCTTCGTTTATCTCACGAAGTTGTTTATTCCGATTGGCAATAACTTTTGTTCGAATCATTACAAACAGATAAATCATAGCAAGGAAGGCAATAATCACAGTACTTCTGAACAGGTTGGTTTGCCAGAAGGGGGCTTTGATATTGAGATTTACTGTGGCTTCACCCTTAGTGTAGATACCGTTGTAGTTTGACCCCTTTACTCTTAATCTATAGTTGCCACCTGGCAAATTGCTAAAGGTTACGGAGTTCTTATTCCCCGAGGAAACCCAATCATCATGCAATCCCTCCAACATATAAAAATAGCGGTTTTTGGTCGGATTGATAAAATCAAACAGAGCCCACTCAATCGTGATTAGGTTCTCACTGTATTCAAAAGTGAGATCTGACCCATTAAAATCTCTGGGTCTATGCGTCAGTCGATTATTCAAAAGCCTGATATCAGAAATTGATATTTGTGGTGTGAAGACCTGCCTGCCAGTAATCCTATCTGCATAAAAAGTGACCAAGCCGTCAGTCCCGCCAAAAAACAACTCTCCCGATGATGAACGATGACTTGCCCCCCAAAAGAACCCATTGGCTGGTAAACCATCTTCCACATAGTAATTCGTAAAATGCTCGGTGTCTGGGTCAAATCGAGACAGACCCGTCCCAGTGCTAAGCCATAGGTCATGTCGCCTATCCTGCTCGATACCGAAGACAACATTGTCACACAACCCATCCGATTCAGAGAAGTGTCTATAACTGATGGTTTCCCGTTTGCCTTCGGTTGCATACTCCAACCGAGTTAATCCTTCATTGAAAGTCCCAACCCAGATCACATCCTCACCCTGCTCCCGAGTTCCCTGGAGAGAAATCACCAGATCACTGCAAATACTCTGATCTGTACTGGCATCGAAACGAAAATGGTCAAACTGGGCTGTCATTGGCTCCAGATTGTTTGCCAGCTTCAGGTCAAGGCGGTTGATTCCACCTCCATATGTTCCCACCCATAATCGGTTGAATCGATCCAGATACATAGCTTTTGATTGGAGATCACCTTCAGAAATGGTACTGCTATCAGTCGGATTATGCTGATAGTTGACAAAGCTACCGGTTCCACGATTAAAACGGCTCAAACCATTTCCAGTATTCAGCCATAGTCTCCCATCCCGGTCTTCAAGAATTCCCTGAATAACATTGCTGGGGATACTTGTAGGATTGCCAGGGTCGTGTAGGAAATGGGTGAAGGTTTTGCCATCAGCATTCAGATGGGATAGCCC
>JAERTH010000122.1 GCA_016844955.1 Fidelibacterota bacterium
GGTTACTCCACCCATCATTATGCCAACAGTGTTGACTGGGTTGTTGAGGGCAACGATATGACCAACAGCAACAGCTGGGCTATGAACTTCCGTGGTAAACTCAAAACTCTTGATGGTAATGACTTCTCTGGGTCAGGCTATGGTGTAAACCTTGATGCTGGTAATCATAATGGCAACCCATTGGTCCTAACCTGGCAGGGTGCAGCATCTGGTCCTAACCAGAACACTTTTGGTGGACACACCGGTAATGCGCTGGGCCTGAATAATATGCATTTCGTGAATGTTAGTGGTTGGGACATACCTTCCCTTTATACTACTTCCACCACAAATACACAAGGTCTCACCCTGAATGCAGTTCATGATTCTCATTTTGAAGGGAACAACCTGAGTGGCTTCACGCATGCAGTATATGTGCAGGGAACCAACTACAGAACCACCTTGCACAACAATGACATGAGTGGATCGTCCAGTACAGGTATCGCCTCTAATGCTCATAATTGCAATATGGTGAATTGGGTAATTACAAATAACGACTTGACAAATTCAGGTGGCAACGCCATCACATACTTTGGCGCACCAACTGATATATCTGGGAATGATTTTACTGGATCAAATGGTGGAACATACTTCCGCAGCGCCAATAATTATACACTTCAGGGAAATAGTAACACCTGGGATCTGGCCGATGGCGCAAATGCTGTAATCGTGGATTATACCAATGGATTTACCCTTAACGGGCTAACGGTGATTGGCGATGGTGGCAGGGCTGTGTCAGCCAGCTACAGTAACAACATCACAATCGATGGTCTGGAAACCTGTGGTAAAAATGAAGGTGTTTACTTCAATGGTGGTAGCGGTCATACCGTTCGTAATAGTAGTTTTTCAGAAGCTGCTGCCGGAGGAAGTATTTACTCCGGTACCACAATTGCGTTTGAGGACAACTCCTTTCATAATGTAAACTCAGAAGTTTCTTATAACCCCACCAATACTAATGTTACAATTAGTGGTTCACAAACACTCACCATTGCACCATGGTGTCCAGCACCACCCAATGCAGCACCTATTGCTGATGCCGGTGCAGACCAGCTCATCGAAAGCCTGAATGGTGGTGAGAGTGTTTCACTGTCAGCTGCAGGGTCATCAGATGCAGATGGAGATGTGCTGTCTTATAACTGGACATTGAACGGCAGTAGTGTATCTCAATCTGAGTCGTTCCAGACCACACTGGATCATGGTGTGTATATCTACACACTCACAGTAAATGATGGTAATGGCGAGACATCTGACGATGAAGTTGTGGTGTCCATTGTTGACCCAATGATTGCCTACTGGAAAGCCGAAGGTAATGGGGAAGACGAAACAGCCAACAATAATGATGTGTTTTCTGGGGGTGCTACGCCAGTGACCTACGGTCAGAGTGCCGATGGTCAGGGCTTTGAGTTTAATGGCACGAATTGGATGGAAATCCCCGACAACCAGACCCTGGATATTGGCACGGGAGACTTGGCCATCGTTCTATGGGCTCGTTTGGATGACGCCAATGGGATAGAAACCCTATTGGACAAGAGAGATCCGAACGCGGGTTTTGAAGGCTATGTAGTATACACTATCAACAACGGTTATGTCGGTGTCCAGATCAATATTGGTGGTATTGTTAACAACAAGATATCACCCATAAATATTGCAGATGGTCAATGGCACCACATTGTGTTTACCGTGGACAGGGACAATCCTAATGGCGGATATATATCTGTTGATGCAACACAGACCTTTACGTTCGATCCAACATCAGATATTGGGGATATTGATAACGCGGGCCCCCTCCGTATTGGTGGCCGCAATGATGGCTCCGAAAACTGGGTGGGCGGTATTGATGATGTACGTCTCTATAACTATGCCTTCACCCCTGAAGATATTCAAGAAGACTTTGAAAAAGTCACACCACCCGTTATCAATGCAGCACCTATAGCTGATGCTGGAGTAGATCAGGATGCCGTCAATCAGAGTGGCAGTGTTGATGTTACGCTTGATGGATCAGGATCCTCGGATGCTGATGGTGACAACCTGACCTATACCTGGGAAGGTTCTTTTGGAACCGCTACAGGTGTAACTCCCACAATTACTCTGGGTTGGGGCTATCATGATATCACCCTCACGGTGAATGATGGTGAAGAAACGGCCACAGATGTGGTGAGAGTTTCTGTTCTGAGTGGCCTCCCTGCTGGCGAGATCACCAGAACAATGTGGGAAATGAACCGCGGTGCTGGCTGGTCCATGCTATCTGGAGCACTCAGTTTTCATGGTGATTTGCCAGCCTATGCCAACGCTTCTATTCCAGCAAGTACAGACCAAAACTGGGAAAACACTCCAGATCCAAGTATAATTGGATTCTCTGAGACATCCATCATTCCTGGAAACTGTCTGAATGCGGTGGATTATACCTATTTCCAGACCTTTGTTAATATTCCCGTGGGTGCAACACTTTCACACTTTACGGTTGAATTCCAGGGAATTGATGATGGTGGACGCATAACTATATTTAATGCAAGCTATCCAAACGGCCTCATACTGGAAGACAGTTATGTCTATCTGCATGATGGCTATAATCCAGTTATCTCCAACCTGGTGAACTTTGTTGCCGAAGGTGAAAACCGTTTGGTTGTCACCCAGGTTGATGATTGTCCCACTGGAAACAACCTCCATGTAGCTCGGATTGTGCTGAATGGTGAAACGGTGGGTGTTGAAAACGAAGCTCCACTTGCAGTGGCTGGTGATGATCAAAACTTTAACTGTATCGTCAGCAATGTTGAAGTGAGCCTCGATGGTTCTGCCAGTTCTGACGACGATGGCGATGAGCTGAGCTACAGCTGGACCCTGAGTGGTTCACAAGTAAGTACCTCTGCAGCTTTTAACCTTAATCTCACAGCTGGTACACACACCCTGACACTTACTGTATCGGATGGTATCGACACCCATAGTGATGATATCATAGTTACAGTGATTGCTGATACAGAACCTCCAGCCCTGGCACTTCTTGGAGATGCCTCCATGAGCCTGGCTCTGTTCCAGACCTACACTGACCCTGGTTATGAGGCTAGCGATGCCTGTAACTCAGATGTCACAGTAACCGTAGATGGTAGTGTTGATGTAAATAGCTCTGGATCATATACTATTACTTATACAGCTACCGATGAAGCTGGCAATGCCTCAACTGCAACCAGAACCGTAGCTGTAATTAATGCTCCACCTCTGGCCGATGCTGGTGCAGACCAGACCATCGACTGTGTTGTGGATGCAAGTGATGTAGTCTTTGACGGATCAGGTTCATCTGATCCAGATGGAACCACATTAAGCTATAGCTGGACACCAGCAGGTACGGGAGTATATACTCCCGTAACCACTGAGTCCTTTACAGCCGCACTAACAGCGGGAACACACACCTTCCTCCTTACCGTAAGCGATGGTGAGTCCACCAGTAGTGATGAAGTTACTATTACCGTTATCGCCGATACCGAGGCACCTGAACTCAGTCTGCTGGGAAGTAATCCGCTCAACCTGGATCGCTATCAGGAATTTACTGATCCCGGATATGAGTCAACTGATGCCTGTGGTTCTGATGTTACCGTAACCGTTGAAGGTGTTGTTGATCCAGTTAACCCGGGTCTCTATACCGTGACCTATACCTCTACTGACGCAGCCGGTAACGCAATAGTTGTTGAACGCGTTGTTGAGGTTCTGAATGCTGCTCCAATCGCTGCTGCCGGAGATGATCAATACTTTGATTGTGTTGTTGGTAGTGTTGAAGTAAACCTGGATGGATCTGGATCATCAGATGCTGATGGGGATGCTTTGACCTACAGTTGGTTCCTTGATGGAGCGGTTGTTAGCACCAGTGCATCATTGACCGCTATCCATACAGCCGGAGCCTATACTTATGATCTTACAGTAAGTGATGGAGTTGATTCCTCAAGCGATGAAGTTCTGGTAACAGTTATTGATGATACAGAGCCACCGGTTATCACACTTCTAGGTGATAATCCCATGGAACTGGGTCTCTATCTGGCATATGACGAAGCAGGCTATGAGACTGAAGATGCTTGTGAGTCTGAAGTGACGGTTGAAGTAACAGGTTCTGTGGATATCAATATTCCTGGATTCTATACTCTGACATACACCGCTACGGATGCTGGTGGAAATGTCGCTTCCGAAGACCGCATTGTTGAAGTCTTCAATACTGCTCCTGAGGTTGCGAACGCTGTTGATGATATTGAGCTATCCTTTGGAAGTGAAGTGCTCACTGTCTCCATTGACCTCGATGATGTCTTTACTGATGTTGATACTTCAGATGTGCTTATCTACAGTTTCAGCAACTCAGATGATGATGTTGTTACGGCATCCCTGACAGGTTCCATTCTGACCTTTGACGCTGCAGATCTGGGTGAGTCCTTTGCTGAAATTACAGCGACCGACCCCTGGGATGCTTCTGCAAGTCAGAGCTTCACAGTCGTGGTAAATGTAACAGCAGATATGGCAGGAGCTCTGCTTCTGGCTGAAACGAAGATTCACTTGAAGAAAGATATTGATGTTTTCAGTGGAAATATCCTTGTCAATCGAACCTATGAATATGACCACGCCGATAACGGCAGCCTAGGCCGTCGCAGTGGTCGTGGCGGACGAGGTGGTCATGACGACGATCGTGATGATGATCATGATGACGATGACGATGACGATCGTGATGATGATGATGACGACGATCATGACGATGACGACGATCATGACGATGACGATCATCATAATCACTATGAAATAAAGATCGAAAAAGATGTCACAATCGCTGGTGGCTATATGCTCAAGGCTGATGGTATTCAGATTAAACGTGATGCCAGCATCTCAAGTGATGTTCATGCTAACGAGCTGGATAACGATGGTGATATCCTGGGTGGGATCTATGGAAATGTAGAAATACCGCTCTTCACGAATCTGCCACCCTTTAAGTCTGCTCCTGCTGGATCAGAGAATATTACGGTTCCTAAAAATGGTGAATTGACCCTGGAGCCAGGTGACTATGGCAAAATCAAGGTTAAAGAAAGAGGAATACTCACCTTTACAGGCGGTGTTTACAATATCGAAAAACTCGAAGCTCAAAAGCAGAGTCACATCCGCTTTGAAGAAGCAACCGAAGTTCGGGTTGAAGATGAGCTCAAAGTCAAGAAGGAAGCCTACGTTGGTCCTGCAGGTGGTTCATTTATAACCGCTGCAGACATCATCTTCTATATTGCTGAGGGTTATAGCAATGATGATGATGATGATGATTGTGACCATCAAAGCTTCCATCATTACAAAGCAGCCAAGCTTGAAGGGGATGTCTCGTTCTATGGAACCATCTATTCCAGTCACGGCAAGGTCGAGCTGAAGGATGATGTTTCCTTTACAGGTGCTATCCTGGCAGCTGAGATCAAAGTTGACAAGGATGGTAACCTGACTCTGGATAGCTACTTTGCACCTGAGAATTCAGGACTGGCTAAGGGCGGTCGCGTAGCATGGGTTGAGCCAGAGATGGCACCGGAAATTCCAGTAGAGTCCTACCTGGCTGGCAATTACCCCAACCCCTTTAACCCAAGCACTTCAATAGAGTTTGCTCTGGCAAATGACGCTGACGTAAGCTTGAAAATATACGATATTCGTGGTGCTCAAGTCGCTGTTATTGCCAGTGGCTATTACGAAGCTGGCATCTATAATGTTCACTTCACCCCTGAAAACCTGAGCAGTGGTACGTATCTCTATGTGCTGAATGCAGGCGAATTCAGGGAAGTAAAACGAATGCTCTATCTGAAATAACAAAATCCTCTCCATACGGACAAAAAGGCCTCTGGGTAAAACCAGGGGCCTTTTGATTTTATAGACAATTAAAACCCAAATGACAAATCGTGTATGCTTCTAAAAGCCGATAATATTTTTAGCTAGCACAAAAAATGGAACTGAAGGTAGTGAATTCGGAACCTGTAATTCTTTTCCTCTGCAAGCAATCCATTCCCCTATAGCTGGTCCCTAACGGCCTACGCACATCTGAACCGAAGAAGCTGTGGGGGGGCTCTGAATAGCTCGCTCATGATCGAGGGAATCTATATAGAGTACATGTACTTGGTATCCATAGCCCCTCGGTTTATACTTAAATGAAGGTGTTTGGGAAATATTCTGCGAAAACGAGACAGGAAAAAGTAGATCATGCCCATCAACGTCAGGAGTTAATATGGTTTACGGTTTCAGTCGAAGAATAAAGAGCTTTCTTGTAGTGATAGTTGTTTTCCTTTCCGCTTTTTTGTCGTGCTCGGAAAATGAAAACTCTGAAAAACTGCTTCCATCAAACCTGGTCTTTGAGGTCCACAATTCCAATGATGGTTCTGGATTCATATCAGTTAACGCTATGGCTGAGAATGCCACAAGCTATGAATTTCTTTTTGGAGAAGATTCTGAAAGAATACCCGTGCAATCAAGTACTGGGATTGTCAGTTATACCTATTCTGACTCAGGAACCTACGGGCTTGAAATTCGCGCCCTTGATGAAACCACTGACTACATCAGTGAAACCACACAAATCTCTGTGATAAAAACTGAAAGCGCAAGCGGATGGATTCCCGGAAAAGGTTACTTTACACCAATGACCTATGCTGGATGGAACCTGGTCTGGTGGGATGAGTTTGGCGAAGACAGTCTCGATGAATCAATCTGGAATTACGAAATCGGTACTGGACACAACGGATGGGGCAACAACGAGAGTCAATATTACCGTAAGGAAAACACCATGGTGAAAGGTGGCTACTTGTTTATTGAAGCCAGAGAGGAGGCTTTTGGAGGATCTGCCTATACGTCCTCTCGTCTCACCACCGAAAGTAAATTTTATCTTAGATATGGTCGGGTGGATATTCGTGCCTGTCTGCCTTGGGGGCAGGGAGTCTGGCCAGCACTGTGGATGCTAGGTGGCACCTTTCGTGAAAATGACTGGCCCGGTTGTGGTGAGATTGATATAATGGAAATGGTTGGTGGTGGAGCAGGGCGAGATAATGTGACCCATGGAACCATCCACTGGGATTATGATGGTTACAAACATTCCGGGGGAGCCCATGGCCTTGAAACAGGAATTCTATATGATGAGTTCCATGTCTATTCCATAGAGTGGGATAGTGAGTCCATTAAATGGTACCTGGATGATTCAATGTTTTTCGAGGCTGATATCACCCATGATGGCATGTCAGAATTTCAGAATTACTTCTTCTTTCTATTTAATGTGGCTGTAGGGGGAAACTGGCCAGGCTACCCCAATCAAAGCACGCAATTCCCACAGCGCATGATCGTGGATTACATCAGAGCATTTCAAAAACCCAACCAGATCGAAACAGCTTCACCTGCAACCAATCGAAGGTTTTGAATTTAATTAGCTTAAGTAAATGTAAATAATGGGTATAAAAAAGGGGCCAGTCTAAGACCAGCCCCTTTTTGATTTTTATAAGTTCAAATTATTTCAGATAAACCATCTTTATTGTCTCCGAATATGAACCTGCCTGCAAGCGACAGAAGTACATACCCGTACTTACTACCTGATCATTGGTGTTCTTTCCGTTCCAGACGAACTCATGCCAGCCTGGCTGCTGTCCCATGAACTCCAAGGCTTGAACTTGTCGACCCTTAATATCATAAATCACCATGTGTACATCTGATGCTTCAGGAAGACCAAAGCGAATGGTGGTTGAAGGATTAAAGGGGTTGGGGTAGTTCTGCTCCAGAGCAAAGGTTTCTGGAATGGTTAAATCAGACGAAACAGCCACTGTGGATGCATCCACCTGGATTACCAGAGGTCCATTTGAAGCAGGTGTTTCATAGTCATTGTCCATAGCTGTCACCGTCCAGGTGAGTTCTCCGCTTGCCATGGCCAGTGCTTCCATTTCATCTACCAAAAGCTGGTAACTGATATCGAAAGTTGTTCCCTCAATCATGGAATCGATGAATGCAGCATTGCCAAGCAGAGTGTCCAGCGTGGCTTCAACATGATATGTAATCACATCCATATCTGCATCCATTGCCTCATCCCAGGTGAGTGACAGTACATCAGTACCAACATTCTCATTGGTGATAACAACAGGCTCAGCAATGGGGTGAATTTCGAAAGCCTCTGGAGCATGTGGCACGAAGGCTGGTTCAGGTGCCCAACTGCGGAAATATTCCACAGCACCGCCACCGGAACCCCAGTCAGCAAAATACACATCATAGTACAGCCCCGTGCCCGTTACGAACATGGAAAGTGTCTGTCCAGGTAAATCCCTGAGTCTATTATTCATGGCCGCTTTCAAGTCCATATAGTCGGCCCTGTTATCTTGATCCTGTGTATGGCCAATAACCCAGAGCGTTCCTTCAGGACTAACACCGGCAACTGGAGCGGTCTCTGTATCAGCGTTGATGAGAGCACCTCCTGATGCCAGGCGGGTTAAAGCCACATCCTCAGAAAGGCGATCCTGGAATGCAGTATCCATCCAATCCGAATCAGCCTCTCTGTAGAGATGACCGGCAGGGATTCTGATATAGCTAAAGGTGCCACCATCAGAGCGCCCCCAGCTTCTCCAATACACATCATAAAAAGCATCCATTTCTTCTACATAAAGCGAACTGACCTGTCCGGGAATATCCTGTCGCTCACCATCTCCCCAGGTAGTACCAAAGGGAGCATAAGCATCCATACCCGTCTGATCTGATGTGAGACCGCGAGCCCAGAAGGTTCCGGTTGGAGCCGCGGCTTCATTGTCGTCGAAATCAAGATAGGCGTTATAGATATAGCCACCGTCGTTTCCTCTGGTGATGGCTACGTTTTCTGATATATGATCGATATTATTGGGACCATTACCAGAAGCGTATGCATCTCTCATGAAGTACACCATGTCCATATTTTCAAAATACATAGGTGCATCGACAGGGGTGCGCAGATATGAGAAACCAGGAAAGGCTTCACGTCCGCCATGATCACTCCCGGAACTCCATGAAATCCACTCAATATCAAAGAAAAGGTCTGCTTCAGGTATCCACAGTGAAAGTGTTTTACCGGGTAGATCGCGACGCTGACCATTGCCGACGACCAAATCAAAAGCAGTATATTCATGAGGTGACATGACTTCATCCGTGGAACCTAAAGCCCAGAAGGTTCCTGTTGGGCTTTGTCCCGGGATGAAAACAGATTCGGTGTGAGGATTAAATATCGGCCCATCCGCGCCACGAGTGATGGCTACTTCAGGTGTAATACCGTCCCAGAAGAGTGAGTCCGCTGGATCTGCTCCATCTGGTTTTTCAAAAAGAATAGCCGTTGGATTTATCTCGTAGTCTGGTGCTGGAACTTCACGGCGCAGGTAAGAGAATCCACGGTTTTCATTCTCTTCTTCACCAGATGACCAACTCAGCCATTCAATATCAAAATAGCGATCCTCTTCAGGCAAATAAAGTGATGTTATTCTGCCAGGTAGCTCGCGACGCTCACCTGAACCAACCACCTCATCAAAAACTCGATACCCATATTCTGACTCAACGTCAGCTGTTAACCCATAGGTCCAGAGGGTATTGGTGGGACTCTGTCCATCGATAAACTCTGTTTCCAGAGCAGCATTGTAAATGGGACCTCTATCACCCCTTGTAATAATCACATCAGGGCTGATCATGTCCATAAAGGGCAGCTCATTGGGAGATCCGTCAGGTTTTGTAAACAGAACCAGGTCTGGATCAATTTCAAAGGATGGTGCATCCACAGCGCGACGGACATAGCTAAATCCTGCTCCATAATCCTCACGCTCTTCACCAGAGCGCGACCAGCTCAACCAGGTCACATCGTAGTAAACACTGTCATCCATGAGAAACAGTGATAGCGTTCGGCCTGGAAGATCCTGGCGTTCACCACTACCAACGATCACATCGAAAGGAACATACGCCTCTGCATATTGCACGTCCGCAGTTGGACCGCTTGACCACAGGGTGAGTTCTGGACTGATGCCCTCTTCATACTCAGTTTCCAGAGCAGCGTTGTAAATTGGGTGGCTATACCCACGACTAATGGCTACTGTGTTAGAAATCCAATCCCAGGTATCTGAATCCTCATGATCTGAGTAATTCTCTTTTTCAAAGAACACCAGGTTGGTGTCTGTGAATGCTTCTGGTGTCTCTGCTCCTCGTCGGAAGTAGGAGAAACCGCCAGCATTGCTGCCAGACCATGATAAAAACCTCACATCAAAAAAGAGGCTGTCCTCGGGTAACCAGAGGGAGAGTACCTTTCCAGGTAAATCCTGTCGTTCTCCACTACCCACGGTCATATCAAACACTTGATACTGACTCGGTGCAAAAACATCCTCAGTCAATCCGCGAGCCCATAAGGTTTTAGCAGGACTCACATCGCTATTGTATTCTGATTCGATAATTGGGTTATAGAGCGGTCCAGAATTGCCACGATAGATGGCAACTGAATCTGTAATTGAATCCCAGAGTAATGCTGAATCCAATACAGCATAATCCTCTTTCATATAATACACCAGCTCTGAGTCTGCCGCAAAGAATGGGTCAGTGACCTCAGTTCGACGATAGGAAAACCCACCACCATCACCGTTGCTTTTCCAGGTTAACCACTCAATATCAAAATACAGATCATCTGCAGGTATGAATAAGGACAGGGTTTGGCCAGGAAGCATTTGTCGTTCTCTGTCACCAACTACATCCTCAAAATGGCTATAATTCCATTGTGAACTCTGATCAGCTGTTGACCCAAGTGCCCAACGAGTACCCTCTGGACTACCACTCTCCTCAGAATAGCTCTCTTCAGAGTATGCATTGAAAAGAGGACGGTAGTCGCCACGAGTTATCCAAACCTCAGGCGTCACACGATCTTGAGCAGTACTGTCATGTGGATCCGCATAATCATGTTTGATGAAATGCACAACCGCAGGATCCGTGGGATAATCGGGTGCTTCTGCAGGTGTTCGAACGTAGGAAAATCCACCGGTTGAATTGGTAGTCCAGGTAATCCAGTGAATATCAAAATACTGGTCTGTTTCTGGAATGAAGAGCGAAAGGGTTCGTCCTGGAAGTTCTCGTCGTTCATTGTTGCTGACAATGTTTCCAAAAGGAGCATAAGCATTGGGTGTAACCTGCCCTGCTGTGGACCCCATGGCCCAGCGGGTGCCTGTTGGACTTACATAATCTTCATAGCTTTCCTCTAAAATAGGATTAAAAATGGGACTGGTCTGGTCTCGGGTAATGGCAACATTTTCAGTGATACGGTCCCACTGAGTTGAATCAGAGGAAGGTGTATAAGCATCCTTTATGAAATAAACTGCCATGGGATCATCATCGAAAACAGGTGCACCTGCATCCCTTCTGATATATGCAAAACCACCGTCGTCATAAGTCCATCCTGCCCATTCAATATCGAAAAACAGGTTCTCTTCCGGTAGCCAGAGTGACATTTGCTGGCCAGGCATAATATTGAAGTTGTTGTTGCCCGACGCAGATTGAAAGTTGACATACTCCCAGGTGTGATGCTGGTCAGCAGTCGGTCCATTTGCCCATAGTGTTTTGGTGGGACTCAGATAGCGCTGGTAGGAGGTTTCAAAAACAGCATTATAGAGTCCTTCGCTGTCGCTGGTCAATGCAACGGAATCAGAAATCATGTCCTGATACATCGGGTCACTGCCGTCGGTACCATTGTATTTAATAAAGTAAACTGCGTCAGGATCCTGGTAATATGTCGGAGCATCAGCTGGTCGACGGAGGTAGGAGAACCCACCTGTTTCGCCGCTGGTCCAGGTCAGCCATTGAACGTCATAATAACTGGTGTCGGCTGTTTCAATTACCATAAGCGACATGTTTGAACCAGGGAGGTCGCGCCTGTTATGAGGAACAAGATGTTGGAAGGGGACATAGGTAAATGGATCAGCCATTGTTGGTGTGAAACCACCCGTCCAGAAGGTTTGGGCTGGACTGAGACCACCCTCAACGCCTTCTTCCAGGGCTGCGTTATACAAAGGACCGGACCCGTCGCGATACAGAGCAACATTGGTAGAAATCCAATCCCAGTCTGAACTGTCTGATTCTTCAGTGTTGGCCGGTTTTAAATAATAGGTCCACTCTGCTTCATCCATGAATTCAGGTGCTGACTCTTCTGTGCGCATATAAGCAAAGCCACCCCCACCATTGGACTTCCAGCTGATAAAGGTTACATCAAAATAGGTGTCTGAATCCTCCACATAGAGTGAAAAGGTACGACCTGGGAGTGACCCCAATGAATGTCGGCCGCCGGCAGAGCTGAGAAAGTCGGTATAATTGGAGAGATACATCTGTTCCGCAGTAGCACCAGGAGCCCAGCTTGTTCGGGCAGGACTGGTGAAGTTGGAAGCATCTTCTTCAAAAATTGGATTGAAAATGGGTCCACTGGATCCACGAGTAATGGCAACAGAGTCACTGATGACGTCCCAGACTTCCGGGTCCGTGACATCAGCATAATTAAGGTTTCTAAAATAGACAACATCCGGATCGGTAACCATTACTGGTGCTGATGCCGGGGTTCTGCTATAGGCGAAACCACCGCCATTGCGGCTGGATGTCCACTGGAACCATTCCACATCAAAATAGAGGTTTGAGTCAGGAATATATAGAGACATCACCTGACCAACGATGTCACGCATATTTCGATCATTGGCAGGGTAGGTATCACCGAATTGTGCATAATGGATAGGGCTTGCTTCAACAGGTGTAGGACCATTTGCCCAGAGGGTACGCGTGGGACTCAGACCACTTTGAGCGCCATCTTCCTCAGCAGCATTATAAATGTGACCGGATTCATTTCGCCAGATCGCAACATCCTCAGTAATCCAATCAAAATTTTCCTCATCATATTCGGCATAATCAAGCTTCTGGAAATAGACAGCATTTGAATCACCAACGACTACAGGTTCAACAGGCCTGCGGATATATGCAAAACCACCACCATTTTGGCTGTTCGACCAACTCGTGAATTCAACATCCCAGTAAGAGTCATCTTCCATGACATACATGGAAAGCACTTCACCTGGAAGATACTCGCGGTTGTTTTCAGTGATTTGATAGAAGGAGCTGCTGTAATGGAATGGAGAGACTTCGGCAGGTACTGATCCATAAGCCCAGTATGTTCCTTCTGGACTGATATTCTCAACGGGACCCTCTTCCTCGGTAATAGGATTGTAAAGTGATCCATAACCATCTCGCCAAATTGCTACATTAGCACTGACCCGATCCCAGTTGGTAGAGTCATTATCAGCATAGTCATCCTTGCGGAAATAGATCACATCAGGATCATTGTCAAAAACTGGTGCTTGAGCAGATGTTCGGTTATAGGCAAAACCACCAACATTTCCAGATGACCAGCTCGTCCACTCAATGTCAAAGAAAAGACTATCTTCAATAATGAACAGGGACATAGTGCTTCCCGGCAGGTCATTGCGACTTCCATCCGTGGCAACGGCATCAAAGGGTGCATAGGTCAAAGGGTTGGCTATTTCAGGGGTAGGTCCCCAGGCCCAGAGGGTTCCTTCTGGGCTCACACCAGATTCGAAGCCCTCTTCAGTAAACCCGTTAAAAATGGGTCCAGAATAATCACGTGTAATGCCAATATCAGTTGTTATTGAGTCGATATAGGCCGATGAATCGGACCATGAAACATTGTCAGGTTTTTCAAAAAATATTGTTTGAGCGTAAATATTTGACAGTGCTGCAACCAACAGAGCCACGGTCAAAATGAACGAACGGTTTCTAAAAATCATTGTCTTCTCCTTCTTGTAGACATTCCCCCAAAAAGAGGTTGTTTATATGGGATACATATTATCATATATCTGGCGATATCAAAGGCAGAAGGGGAAAAATCAACAAGAATTATAGGTGTGTGACTTGTGACAAAGGTCTACAGAAAAAGACTACTTTGGGTATGTCGTTAACAGACACAATATGGATAAATAATTATTTAAAAGGCTAAAAGTGATGCTTCGGGTGAGCGTGTCTCTGGCCTCAAGGGAGGATGGTTTTTATTCCCCAGAAAACCAGTCCATAACCCTGTCACGCTGTGGGACACTCCCACGATGAACGACACTTCCGTTGATAACAACACCTGGTGTAGACATGACATCATAAGCCATGATATCCTGCATATCTTCAACTTTTTCAAGCTTGATCTCTACCCCCTGCTCCCGTGCAACCTCTTCCACCAGCTTAATCGTGTTCTTACAGTTAGCACAACCCCCACCCAAAACCTTCACATCAATCATTTAATTTCCCTTTTACAATCAAAAAAACTATCATCCCATTGAACCCATTGAACCCATTGAACCCATTGAACTCATTAAACTCATTAAACTCACAAAACCAGATTAAAAATAAAGCCCACCAGAAGAATCCCAGAGGCAACAATACTTACAAAAGTGATAATCAGACGCAACGTTAAAACCTTACGCAGTATGATCAGTTCCGGCAGCGATAAAGCCACCACACTCATCATGAAAGCCAGTGCCGTTCCTAATGCCGCCCCCTTGGCCAGAAGTGCTTGTACCACCGGGATTATTCCAGCCGCACTGCTATACATGGGCACACCAATAATCACAGCCAGTGGCACGGACCACCAGGCACTTTTCCCCATGAATGACGCCATAAAATTTTCCGGTACAAAACCGTGAATAAAAGCACCCACGCTGATTCCCAGCAGGATGTATATCCAGACCTTACCCACCACATCTTTCACAGAAACCACACCAGCCTGCAGGCGATCAGAAAACGTTAGCTGTTCCGCATCAAATGAATGCTGCTTCTTCTCGATGTCCTGAACCCATTGCTCCAGATATTTCTCAAGACCAAGCTTGCCCAGTACCAGACCACCCAAAATAGCCACCAATAAACCCAACACCAGATACAACAGGGCCACCTTCCAGCCAAACAAACCGAAGAGCAAGGTTAAAGCGATTTCATTCACCATAGGCGCTGCAATTAAAAATGAAAAGGTCACACCCAAAGGCACACCGGCCTGAACAAAACCGATAAATAATGGAACCGCTGAACAGGAACAAAACGGGGTTACTACGCCCAGAGAGGCGGCCAGGATGTTTGCCAGCCCAAGCGATCGGCCCGCCAGTAATGTCCGGGTTCGCTCTGGCGTAAACCAGGTATTGATAATTCCCATGACAAAAACCACAGCGGTGAGCAAGAGTAGAACCTTGGGGGCATCATAGATGAAAAAGGCCATCGCTTCCCCCAGGTGACTCTCGCGCTCTACAGGGAAAAGGGATACAACCCACTCAGAAAGTGGAATCAGACTGACGTAGGTGCCCACCCACAGGAGAACGGCGATAATTAATTGAAAACGAATATCCTTAAACAAAACAGAAAACCTTTCTACACAACACTTCAGAGAGTCGTATAAGCAAAATAGAACCCACCCAGCAACATAAGTGAACCCAAAAATCTTTTCGTGTATACCGGTCCACGACTGCTATTAGACCAGTTAACATAGTTAACAACCCTGCCTCCGAGAAACCCACCCAAAGCGTAGACCAGACTATGTCCCACCCCGAAGGCGAGGAGTAATATCAGAGACTTGCCTATGGCTTCCTGAGTCATTGACAAAACCACGGTTAATACGGGAGCCAGAAAGGCAAAGGTGCAGGGACCCAGACCAACACCAAAGACAAGCCCAAGCAGCAAGGCTCCAGCATGACCACCCCGCTGGAGTTGAGGAATTCGACCCCCCATCCAATCCAAATTCAGAATATCCATTAGATAGAGTCCAAATAGAACAAGGAGAGCGGCAACCATCCATCCACTCCATTGACCCACGTCCCCCATCAGTCGTCCCATGGAAGCGGTGACGACGCCAATCAAGGTGATTGAAGCAAGTACACCCACGGCAAAAGTGAGCGCCAGAAGGAAATTGCGAGAATTGGAGTGGTTCCCTTGTTTCGAAATATACCCCACAACCAGTGGTACACTGGTAAGGTGACAGGGACTCAGTAAAATACTGAGGACTCCCCAGGCAAAGGACGCGGCTATGGCCAGACCAAACTGCCCCGAGATAGCATTTGTCAGCGTTTCAAACAGCGTAATCATGTGCCAGTATGATTCACATGGGCTTTTAAACCTTGTTGTTGGAGAAAAGCATCAATCTCTGCTTCAGGAAAGAAACCTTCATGACGCATAAGTTCATTCCCCTCCTTATCGAGAAAAACCTGAGTGGGGATCAGTCTGATACCGTATTGGGTGGCGAACTCTTTTTGGTCAGCCTGCCAGACATCATAGAAAACCACCTCAACCTGATCACCATACCTGGATTCAATCGAGGCCATCACGGGTTGCATTTGTTTACAGGGAATACAGTTAACAGATCCCAGTTCAACAAAGGTGATCTTGGCTGTGTCATTCAAGGTGATTTCTGGTATTTCTTCGGTCTTAGCCGAGCAGCCTAAGATGATTAACATAAAAACAGGTGTCAGGAAGAGGAGGTGTTTGTTATCCATTGTGTCCCTCGCTTAGCCAGACCAAAATCTGTTTATCGCGCGGAACTGCACCAGCACTCTTTACTTGATCATCAACAATGAGACCCGGGGTCATCATGATCCCATAAGTAAGCATTTGTGTCAGATCTGTGACCTTTTCTACAGTGACATGGTCCAGACCATGTTTTTCTACTATATCCCGCACATTCTTCTCAAGGCGATTGCATTTAGCGCACCCCGACCCTAGAATTTTTACCAACATATCCATTCCCCTCGAATAATTTTTATCAGTTTAGCCGTAATAGCTGACGTCCACTTAAATAATTAAGCCTGTCGAATCTTACGGTTGCGATTATATCCCATGTCCCCAACGGGTTGGAGTTCATCCAACCACAGCGCTTCCAGTATCTCCAGCTCGTTTTCCAGATTAAACCCGGATTCATCTTTAACATCGACGGTGGCAAGAGTGTCAAAGGAAAAGGCGTCCGTCCCCAGTGCTTTGAAGTCTTTTTGCAGAGCTGTATTTCGATGTGAGCCACTGGAAAGCATGAATTTGTGGGCATTCAAGGGCCCTTCAATATTGAGGCTGCTACCCAAAAATATTTTTCCAGTCACCTTGTTCTTTATCTGGAAAACCCCGGCAACCCGAGGCTTCTCCTTATACTCTCTTTTCAACGCTTTCCGTGATAGTGATGTCATTCCAAAACTCTTAGTTTATGGTTTCCTGTGGGGACGCAATGCTTGCGTCCTCCCTCAACCTGAAGCTACCCCACAAATCTCAAACCTATCCGTAACCGTTAACTTTTCCCTGTCCCCCACAATTTGATCATCATTGGCCAGCTGTCTGTCCAGCTGGGCCATAACAAACTCGATATCATCAGACTCGTCGGTTGTGGCCAACCGGTAATTTACCCAGCGACCACTTTTCTCATCCAAAATCAAATCTGCATTGCGCAAAATGGACAAATGCTTGGAAACGGTGGAGTTGGCCAGGCTGAGAATATCAACCATCTCGCAAACACACAGCCGCTTCTCCCGGAGCATCATGAGAATACGTAACCTATTGGGATCTGACAGGGCTTTATAAATGGTAGTAGCTTTGCGCATTTCACCTTATTTCGTTATCTGGCGAAATATAGCACGTGTTGAGGGTTTACCAATAATTTTTCCACAAAAAATTATGCCCAGCCCGGACATTGAGCTGCCATCCTGAGCGGAGTCGAAGGACGAAATGTCCAGTTCATCGAACGACATGTGGCTTGGGTAGGTTCAGCCGCCGAAAACAAAAAACCCACCGATCAACATAAAGCAAACCGATGGGTCTCTGGCTTTGGCAAAGATGTAAGGGCGTAACGCGTTGCGCCCCTCTATCCTTAACCACAATCTTCTAGCTGATATTACATACCATCAATAATCCCATTCAACGTGGCACTGGGACGCATGGCCTGATTGGTCTTTTCAAAATCAGGATGATAATATCCACCAATATCCATGGCTTCCCCTTGGGCTGACAATAATTCGGCAGCGATGGTTTTTTCGCTATCACCGAGCTTTTTGGCGATTGCTTCAAACCGTGATTTCAAGGCACTGTCTGCGTCCTGTGAGGCCAGGGCTTGTGCCCAATACAGGGCCAGATAAAAAGAGCTTCCGCGATTATCCAGCTCATTCACCTTACGGGAAGGCGATTTGGCATTTTCCAGATAAGTACTGATAGCCCGGTCAAGTGTTTCGGCTAGAACCGTGGCTTTGGGGTTGCCGTTGACCGTGGCGACCTGCTCAAATGACGGAACCAGCGCACAATATTCACCCAGTGAATCCCATCGTAAATGCCCCTCTTTCAAAAACTGTTGCACGTGTTTTGGTGCAGAGCCACCAGCGCCAGTCTCAAACAATCCTCCACCCTTCATCAATGGCACAATGGAAAGCATGCGAGCGCTGGTTCCCAGTTCAAGAATAGGAAACAGGTCTGTGAGGTAATCACGCAAGACATTCCCGGTTACAGAGATGGTGTCCTGGCCCTTACGAATGCGTTTCAGGGAGAATTTCATGGCGTCAATGGGTTTCATGATATGAAGCTCAAGTCCAGAAGTATTATGGTCTCCCAGATAGGTATTAACCTTACGGATAATCTCAGCATCATGACCACGGTTTTCATCCAGCCAGAAAATGGCCGGTGAACCACTTGCCTTGGCACGGGTCACCGCCAGCTTCACCCAGTCCTGAATTGGCGCATCCTTGGCCTGGCACATTCTGAAAATATCACCAGTTTCCACATCCTGCTCCAGAAGTATGGCGCCCGAGGCATCTACAACTTGAACAACACCAACACCAGGTGCTTCAAAGGTTTTGTCGTGTGATCCATATTCCTCAGCCTTTTGAGCCATGAGACCCACATTGGATACGCTACCCATGGTGGCCGGGTTGAATTGTCCATTAAGCTTGCAGTCTTCAATGATCTCATGATACATGGTGGCATAGCTGCGGTCCGGGATCATGGCGATGGTGTCCTGGAGTGCGTCATCATTGTTCCACATCCTCCCACCATCCCTGACGATATTGGGCATGGAGGCATCAATAATCACATTGTTAGGAACATGCAGATTGGTAATACCTTTGCGGGAATCGACCATGGCCAACGCCGGATGATCTTCGTATACAGCGGCGATATCTGCTTCAATTTCAGCCTTTTTGTCAGCAGAAAGACGATCCAGTTTTTCCAGGACATCTGCCAGCCCATTATTAACATTGGCGCCGATTTCTTTCAGTGCATCCGCGTGCTTATCCAGTGCTTTCCCATAATAGACTGAAACGGCATGGCCAAACATGATTGGATCAGAAATCTTCATCATGGTTGCTTTCAAGTGGAGTGAAAGCAGGGATTTTTCGTTATTGGCCTCTTCAATGGTCCTGGCAAAAAAGGCGCGCAGGGCTTTGACATTCATTACGGCTGTATCAACAACTTCACCTGCTTGTAAAGAAACAGCGTCTTTCAAAGTCATTTTTGAGCCATCCGAACCAACATATTCAATACTTACTGACGTTGCTGCACCCATGGTCATGGACTTTTCAGTGGCAAAGAAGTCCTTTTCCGTCATATGGGCTACTCGTGCCTGGGAACCAGAATCTGGCCAGTCCTTCATCATGCGATGCGGATTACTCTGGGCAAATTTCTTAACCGAGATGGCCGCCCGACGATCAGAGTTTCCTTCACGCAAGACAGGGTTTACTGCTGAACCAAGAACCCTGGAAAAACGCTGCTGCAATGCCTTCTCAGCATCAGTTTTAGGCTCTTCAGGATAATCGGGAATATCATAACCCTTTCCCTGGAGTTCTTTTATGGCGGCTTGCAGCTGGGGGATGGACGCACTGATATTGGGGAGCTTGATAATATTTGCAGCGGCATCCTGAGTGAGCGCTCCCAGTTCGGATAAGGCATCAACCTGTTTCTGCGCATCAGTCAGGCTGTCAGGAAAAAGCGCTATAATTCTACCCGTTAGTGAAATGTCACTGATTTCAATGTCAATATCTGTTCCCCTGGTAAAGGCTTTTACTATGGGCAATAAAGCATAGGTGGCCAGGGCTGGCGCTTCATCAATTCTGGTCCAAATAATTTTTGCGGAAGGCATGGTAGTCCTTTGTTTAAATCGTTCACTCCGAGAGTGGTTAAAAACCTAATTTACTCATATGAAAATAAAGCATGAAGCACCAATGCAAAATTATTTCAAAGCAATAAATGATAAAAAGTAACTACTTCAAAAGCCGAGTATTTTGGCTCAGAGGGGGCCAAACAGAACGATTTTCAGGGAATCGTTTTAATGCATGAATTCGCATAAAAAACTGGAGCTTTCTATGGTGTACACCGCCTGGGAGACCTTAGATTAAAAGACAATTGTTTTTAATAACGTCTTTAATTATGAAGACCATCAAAATGGAGAACCAATGGCCAAACCCAACTATGCGTTTGCGAAACACCAGCGAGATCTAGCCAAGAAAAAGAAAAAAGAAGAAAAGCGGAAAATGAAGGCTGAAGCAAAAGAACAGAAAAACCAGGAAAATCTGAGTGAAGAGACTGGTGACGATACCTTAGATAATGATTCCGAGGAAGAATCCTGAGCACTCGCCTTTTAAAAGCCCCCTGTGGGTTAATCTCTGTTATGCAAAACCGCCTACCCCTCAACACTTAAATGATACCCGAAGCCTACCGCATTGGAAAAAAGGATGAATAAGCCATGAGTTTGCTAGAATACGGCTGGAGCGAGGCGTGGTCAGAACGTTATATATCAGTGCAAACCAAACATGGTATTCCCGCACGGGTGATTTCCGAACATCGCAACCTTTTCTGGATTCATACCGATGACGGCGATTTTCCGGCAAAAATATCAGGTCGACTGGAACATCATGCAACCAGTGCAGCCCACCTGCCGGCTGTGGGTGATTGGGTCGTTGTCAAACCAGGTCAAGATGGCGCGAAGGCAACCATTCAGACCATCTTGCCCAGACATTCAAAGTTTTCTCGAAAAACCCCAGGAAAAATTACCGACGAACAGATTATAGCTGCCAACATTGATTCCGTGTGGGTGGTTTCCTCCCTCGACGCTAATCTAAATCCAGCCCGTCTGGAACGATATGTGACCCTGGTCTGGGAAAGCGGTGCATCACCGGTGATAATCCTGGCAAAGGCGGACCTGACTGTTGAGTCTGATGCCATTATTGCGGACTTGATGCAGCGTGTGGCCGGTGTCCCAATTCATGCCGTTAGTGCGTTGAGTGCAACAGGAATGACGGAATTGAGTCAATACTTAACACCCGGCAGAACCATTGCACTTCTGGGATCATCTGGCGTTGGCAAATCCACACTCATTAACCATCTCGCTGGCAAAGAATTGCTGCGTACGGCTTCCGTGCGGGAAAAGGACGGCAAGGGTCGTCACACCACAACCCACAGGGAACTGGTATTGCTACCATCAGGTGGGTTGCTGCTCGATACACCTGGAATGCGTGAGCTCCAGTTGTGGGGGGCCGAAGACGTGTTGGACAAAGGGTTTTCCGATATTGAGGCCATAGCCACAAGCTGTCGATTCAATGATTGCACACACGAAAGTGAACCAGGGTGTGCTGTGCGTGATGCCGTGGAAAGCGGTGAATTGTCTCAGGAGCGGATGGGAAATTTCAAGAAATTACGCCAGGAACTACAACACCTCGAGCGCAAACAGGATGTCCGGGCTTCCATCAAGGAAAAACAGCGCATGAAACAGTTTTCCCAAATGCAGAAAAGATTCAAGTACAATAAATAATCCCCGATCTGTTGGTGAATTAAAGGTTGAACAAAGCCCATGTCAAAATTCGACAATCTTCCTGATCTTCATAGAAGGTTCATGGAGCATTCAGTTCCAAAACTCAGGCATGATCCCAGAATCCTCGGTGTTGCAGTTGGCGGTTCTATTCTGCTTGATGCTGTGGATGAATTTAGCGATATCGACTTGGTGGTGTATGTGGACCCGGAACACTATGAAGAGGTTCTGGAGCAACGCCTTGAAATTGTTGGAAAAATTGGATCTCTGATCCAGGGATTTACTGGCGAACATGTTGGCGAGCCACGCTTATTAATCTGTTTGTATGGCCCACCCCTACTACATATAGATTACAAGTTCGTTTCAATGAGTGACATCCGTGATAAAGTTGAGAATCCAATAATTGTCTGGGAGCGGGACCATAAAATCTCGAACCTTCTTTTCCAAACGCCTGCAGAATTCCCTCAACCAGATCCGGAATGGATAGAGGATCGTTTCTGGATTTGGGTTCACTATGTGGCCACTAAAATTGGCCGCGGTGAAATATTTGAAGCGATTGACGGAATCAGCTTCATGCGGGTTACCGTTTTGGGGCCATTATTTCTGATGAAAAAGAATGCCAGACCGCAGGGTGTGCGAAAACTTGAGTTTCATGCAGATAGTACTGAGCTGGAGAACCTGAAGGAAACAATCGCCACTTATGATGCCATGAGTACCATTAAAGCATTACGAAAAACGATAGAGATGTACACCCAGTTAAAAAGTATCTCTGGAAACCAACTGGCAGAGACCAGCGCCATTGAATACTTAAATCAGATCGAGAAACGGCTGCGATGAACACAGCAAGATTAAAACACGAGGGTCTGTCTTGAGTTCGGTATTTCTAATTGGAGGTGGCTGGAACGAAAGTGTCATTGATGAAACCTATGGCCTTTTTATACGGAAAGCGACAAGTGCAAACGGTAGAATGATTGCCATCGTGCTGGTTGCGGAAGACACTGATGAATTACCTGAAATGGAAGCAAAATATCGCCATGTTTTTGGCTTGTGCGGCGTCCAGGACCAGGAAATGATGTTCCTTTTAGGAACACCTCAAGAACCTATCGATTTGAATGCCTTGACAGTAGCCAGGCCAACAGGTGTCTTTGTTGGTGGTGGACTCACCCCACTCTATCACCAGCAATTATGCTCGGACCTCACCTGGTTAGCATATCTCAAAGAAAACAATGTCCCCTATGCGGGATTTTCCGCAGGTGCAGCAATTGCCTCCGAACAGGCCATTGTTGGTGGCTGGCAAATCCAAAAACAAGGTCCTACTCTGGATATTCTGGATGAGGATTTTAATGAAGGTTTAGACCTGCTTGAGATTCGACCGGGTTTAGGCCTGAATCCATTTAGTGTGGATGTACATGCCAGCCAATGGGGAACAGTCACAAGACTGATGCATGCTGTTGACCTCGGATTGATTCAAGCTGGATGGGCCATAGACGAAAACACATCAATTGAGTATAATGAAAAAGAAATATTAATTCATGGCTCTGGAAGCGTGTATAATGTACAGAAGCAACCGGATAACAGTCTTGATATCCAGATTTTAAATAGTGCGACAGGATAAAATGTAATTCAAGTAACTGCCCATTCAGAAAAAAGGAGAAATTATGACAAACAGACATAAACCAACAGTTCTCATACTCATTGTACTTTTTGGTATTGGAATGATGTTGCCCCAGACAGCCCTAGCTCACTGTCAAATTCCTTGTGGAATCTATGATGATTATGCCAGAGTTCAAGCCATGCTGGAAGATGCTAAAACCATTGAAAAATCAGTCGATCTGATGATATCGCTTGCAGATAAAAATGATGTTCAATCTCAAAACCAAATGGTTCGCTGGGTAATGAATAAGGAAGACCACGCCCAGAAAATCATTGCCACTATAAGTGATTATTTTCTCACCCAGCGCGTCAAACCAAGCCAAAAAGATTATACAAAGCGCCTCGAGAAACACCACGCTGTAATTTTAGCAGCAATGAAAGCCAAGCAAAATGCAGACACCAAGACAGTGAAGGCGCTCAAAAAAAGTATCATGGCTTTGTCTGATTACTATCCAGAACATAAACATTAGATGGGTAGAGTTACTCCAAAGGAAAAAACAACCGCCGTATTATTGTTTTCATGTAAAGACCGGATCGGACTGGTTTCCCGGTTGACCCAGCTTGTCTATGAAGATGGCGGCAATATTCTGGATTTAAATGAGCACGTGGATCCGGTAGAACAAATGTTTTCAATTAGAATTGCCTGGGAGATGAGCAGCTCCTCAAAAGAACCATCAGAGTTGGGGGATATTTTCAAACCCCTTGCCGAAGAAGTAAATGCTACCGGTGAGGTTCATTTCTTAGAAGAAAAAACCCGGACCGCCATTTTTGTTTCAAAATATGATCATGCCCTTCAGGAAATTCTCTGGCGTCAAAAAATGAATGAATTTCCAGTGGATATTGCGCTTGTGGTCTCAAACCATATGGACCTGAAGGATCTGGCAGCTCACCACGACATTCCCTTTCACTATCACCCTAAAACCAAAGAAACTCGACTGGAACAAGAACAGAATGAACTGGCATTGCTGAAGGAGTATGACATTGATACCATCGTGCTTGCCCGCTACATGCAAATACTATCTCCGGTTTTTGTCCAGGAGTATCAAAACAAAATCATTAATATTCACCACTCCTTTTTACCTGCGTTTGTGGGTAGCAATCCTTATAAACAAGCCTTTCAAAGAGGGGTGAAAATCATAGGCGCTACCAGCCATTATGTCACAGATGATTTAGATGAAGGTCCCATTATTGCCCAGGATGTGATTCGGATATCCCACAAAGACACACTGAAAGATTTAATCCGCAAAGGTCGTGATCTTGAGCGGTTGGTTTTGGTAAGAGCCTTACGCACGCACCTCGAGCACCGGGTCCTGGTTCATGGGCGTAAAACCATTGTATTTGAATAATCAAATGAAGCCCAAGCTACAGAACAGGTAGGTATGAAGGTGTTTAAGGGGAAGTAAAATGACCAACAACAGTATCATGCGTCGAATCCGTTACATTTTTGATTTCAGCGATTCAAAAATGATCGAAATCTTTGCCCATGCAGAAAAAAAGGTGACGCGAGCAGAAATTAGTGACTGGCTGAAGCGTGAAGAAGATCCTGCCTATCGGGTGTGTTATGATGATGAATTGGCCGTCTTTCTGAACGGGCTGATTATTGAAACCCGTGGCAAGCGGGAGGGGCCACAGCCTGTCCCCGAGCAAAAGCTGACCAACAATATCATTTTCAGGAAGCTAAAAATCGCCTTTGATCTCCAGGCTGAAGAAGTCGTCGGGGTTTTGGATTCCGTAGATTTACGCGTGAGTAAATATGAGTTAAGCGCCTTTTTGAGAAAACCGGAGCATAAACATTTCAGACCTATGCGAGACCAGTTCCTGAGAAATTTCCTCAAAGGCCTCCAACAGGAGTACCGGGACGACCCTATATAGGGCGCACAGGGGTTGTATAGTGATTGAACAAGAAAAGTTAAATTGGATTATCAGTAGCTGTCATAGAGGATCTCGGTCAGATATCGATGCAGTGGTCGGCTTATTAACAAAAACAGTGGAGTTGACAGTTCGCAAGAATGTCGATTTCCACCTGGGCAGCGTAACAAACCCTGCTGGCCTGGAGAGACTGGAGTACTATCTCTTTCACGGCAGCCAGATACAACGAAATTATGTCACGCTATTTTTCGCCCGTCGTGACGAATGGCCCCTTATTCACCGCGAGGGTGTAAAAAAATCTGTGTAAATGGTCAGACTCGGGAGATACTAGTGAGTATATTCCCAGGAGGAAGACATGACCATACCGAAAGAACTACTAGATCAGCTCATCGGTGAGCTAAAAAGCCCGGAAGAGTTCTACGGCAAAGGCGG
>JAERTH010000123.1 GCA_016844955.1 Fidelibacterota bacterium
GGATTTATGATGTATCAGGACGCCTGGTGAATACGCTGGTAACTAGTTCATTGGCTGCAGGTGCTCACAAATACTCATGGGATGGAAAAGGTATCAGTGGTGCCAATCAGGAAGCGGGGGTGTATCTGGTGGTGCTGGAAGCTGGTGGAATGAGGCAAACGCAGAAAGTTACTCTGCTTAAATAGAACCAGATTTTGATTAATTATCCTGGCTTTTAAGTCGGGGTCTACAATCAACAAAAATAAGTTAGGTTTTATCCCCAATGCTATTTCTTGTTGGGCTAAAGCCCTTTCAGGTAAGGTTATAATTCCCTCACCAACACTGAGTGGAAAACTCGAAGGCTTCTAAACTATAGTAATCCATCTTCACTATTAGGGGATTGCCGCGGTCAGTTCGCTGTGCTCAGTGGCCTCGCAACGACGATTTAAAAATGTCTGACTAATAAAAAGGGCCGGCTGAAGCCGACCCTTTTTATGCAAATCAGGTTTGGTGTTATTTGAGATCCATCTCGGTTACTGCCACTTTCACACCGGCGTTCATCTTGCGACGGATATAGGAGAAAACCTCCAGAAGCGGTAGATCCTTGGGGCAGACATCATCACAAGCCATCATACCGATGCATCCGAAAACACCGATATCTGTTGAAACCAGCTCGAACCATTCCTGCTCACCCCTCGTATCGCGAGGATCAAACATAAAGCGGCCGATTCGATTGAGACCGGCAGCACCGAGGAAGTCTGGATAAACCTGAGCTGTGGCACAGGCAGCTACACAGCAGCCGCACTCGATACAGCGCTCAGATTCATAGATTTTGTTGGCGGTGGCATTGTCCATGCGCTCTTCTTCAGCCGTTGGATCAAACTCCTTGGTGGTGTGAATCCATGATTCAAGGCGTTTGGCCATATCATGGAACCAGACACCGGTATCCACAGAAAGATCACCCAGTAGCTTGAAAAAGGGCAGGGGATACAATTCAATCGTGTCATCCAGGTCAGATGTCAGCGTTCGACAAGCCAGTGTGGGTCGACCATTGATCATCATGGCGCATGAGCCACAGATGCCTGCACGGCACACAAAATCGTACATCAGATCTGGAGCTTGATTCTCGCGGATTCGATGCAGCGCGGTAAACAAATTCAGGCGTGGTGTTTCTTCCAGCTGAAAAGTGTCAATGTGCGGTTCATCATTGGCTTTGGTTGGATTATATCTGAATATTTTAAATGTAAGTGTACGTCCCATTATTTCGCATCCTTATACGGTGATTCTTCACGCCAGGCTTCTTTGGGAATTTTGGTTCCCATGGGTTCCTGTGTATCATGCTTGCCAAGCGCTTTCTGCTCGGCATCGACCTTGGCATTATAGTCTGCAATGCTCAGGTCCATATCGATCATCTGACCACCGCCATAACCACGGTCACCAGGAGGCAGATCCAATTGTCCAACAGGTTCATAAGTGAACTCAGGTTCATCAGCACCTTCAATCCAGGTGGCCAGGGTACGATTCAACCAGTTCTTATCATCACGAGCCGGATAATCTTCACGCGTGTGAGCACCACGAGATTCAGTTCTTAACAAAGCACCCTTGGCGATGATATAAGCCTGCTTGGCCATACCTTCAATACGCAGGGCCTGAGACAATTCAGGATTCATACCCGGTGCTTGAGCCTTGACCTTCACATTTTTAACTCTACCCAGGATTTCCTTGAGTCCATTGACTGCTTTTTCCAAGCCTTCACCAGTACGGAAAATATGAACATGGTCTTTCAGGAGTTCAGCTATTTCGTCTCTCAAAGCGTAGACGTCTTCAGTTCCATCATTGGTCAGGAGGTGTTCGATGAGATCAGTCTGTTCCTTGCCAAATTTTTCGGCCAGAGTCACATTGGCGTTCAATTCTGCAGCCTGAGCATAGCTGGCGATCTTATCACCCACAACCATGCCGGCCACCACCGTTTCAGCCAGGGAGTTGCCACCCAGACGGTTGAAACCATGCATGTCCCAGCAGGCTACTTCACCCAGAGCAAAGAGCCCCTTGAGTCCATAAGCATGACCATCTTTATTTACACGAATACCACCCATTGAGTAGTGCTGAGTCGGTCGAACTGGTACCAGTTCCTTAATGGGATTGACACCAATAAAATACATACAGATGTCATAAACCTCACGCAGCTTGGTTGTGAGGTGCTTCTCTCCAAGATGGCGTAAATCCAACCAGAGGTGCTCTCCATAAGAAGACTGTACACCTTTACCCTTGAGAATATGCTCTTTCATTCGACGTGAGACTACATCTCTAGATGCCAGTTCTTGTTTCTCAGGTTCATAATCTGGCATGAATCGATATTCATCAACATCAAGCAGCAGTCCACCATCACCACGGCAACCCTCAGTAACCAGGATGTCTGTGGGTACAATTCCTGTGGGATGAAATTGAACAGCTTCCATGTTAGCCAGAGGTACTTTTCCAGTTTGAAGAGCAATCCAGGAGCCGGTTCCTTCATTAATTATGGCATTGGTGGATTCACCATAGAGTCGACCATATCCACCGGTGGCAATGGCTGTGGCTTTTGACATATAAGCGATGATCTCGCCATCTCTCAGTGATCGCACGATAGCGCCCTTGCACACACCATCTTCGTGAATGAGGCTCAGTGCTTCCATACGATCGTGAATGGTGATACCCATTTGGACAGCCAGGTTATCCATGGCATAGAGCACGGTATGACCTGTACCATCGGCAGTGTAACAAGTCCGCCATTTGGCTGTGCCACCAAAGTCACGGGCCGTGATCAGCCCTTCATTTTCTTTCTCTTCAACGATGGTTGTTTTCTTACCCTTGATGTACACGTCGCGGGGACCAGCTTCAACCCGGTTCCAGGGTACACCAAAGTGAGCCATTTCGCGCATGGCAATGGGGGCATTGTCGGCAAAAATCCGAGCAACTTCCTGATCGGCACCCCAATCAGAACCCTTGACGGTATCCAGCCAATGAACCGTTGGATTGTCACCCTTACCTTTGACTGAATTTCCAAGTGATGCCTGCATACCTCCCTGGGCTGCAGATGAGTGGCTTCGTCTGGGGGGGACCAGTGAGAGCATGGTAACATCAAGTCCGGCCTTGGCACTTGCGATAGCTGCACGTTCTCCGGCCAGACCGGCACCGATGATGAGTACGTCAGATGTTAATACCTTCATGAGAGTATCCCTTCCAGGGGACCTGTCATGGCAATGACCGTGGCGGCGCCTAAAATTGTATAGAACCAGAATAGGAAATAAAAGAGTGCTTTGGCATAATTACGGACAAACCAGGTATCTGCAAACCACTTTACCAGGAGACGGTAGACACCAATGGCCATGTGGGCCACAACAGAGACCATGAGAATAGCGTAGAGTATCCATAAGCCACTTTCAACACGGGCTGTGGCAACCTCCACTGTGAGTCCCACAGTCTGTCCATCAACACCCATATCTGTAAAAATATTCCACATTACCAGGATTAGGTGAAAAGCACCAGTGGCCAAAACGATCATCCCTGTGCGAACCTGGGTAATCCACAATGAGGTTTCGAAATGAGAGCGAAGCTTGATATCTGATTTTGGATCCTGTTTCCAGCCTTTACTGGAATCCTTCAGTTTTTCACCAAGCTCTAACATTCTTTTGCGTTCAGCGAGCTTGCCCGGAATTTTACGACCAGCCCACACAAAGTGAATAAAAAATACAATGGTAACGATGAATACCAATGGCTGGGCCATGGGTACAGTATGTTCCATAAAATAAGCCACGACTTCATAAAGCTCAGCACTGACCAAGATCGTGCTCTCCAGTATGAGGTGACCGAGAATAAAGAAAGCCAGGAAAGCTCCGGTTAGACCGCTAATGCGCTCATCGCGAAGTGCTTTTTTGGCATTTTTGAAAGCACTGCTCGTTTTACTGTGGCGAGTTTCAGCTTTCGGGTATAATTCAGTATCAATACCTGTCATGATACCAGCTCCCATCTATGGTTAAAGGCGATTAAAGATTGCCGTTTCAATTGTTGGTTTTGCACGTGGTAAATATCAACTCCCAAATTCAAATTTCAAGCATGAAGTAGTACAATCAATCCATCATTTAACTAATTGATGTCGAATATTCATGATTGCTCAAAGCAAATATTAAACCAGTTGAGGTGAATTGTGAAACATTTTTAGCTAATACAGTATTCATGTGGACAAATCCATGGTGTATTTGCCACCTCGAATCCTAATTTGTCATCAACAAATTGTCTTGAATATGAGGGAGTTCGAATGAAAGATCGCATGATTTCGCTGGATGTTTTCCGTGGGTTGACCGTGGGATTAATGATTCTGGTTAATAACCCCGGGAGCTGGTCACATATCTACGGTCCCCTGCGACATGCGAGCTGGCATGGCTGGACACCCACTGATCTGGTTTTTCCTTTCTTCCTCTTTATTGTTGGTGTGGCAATGGCTTTGAGTTTAGGTAAACGGATTGAGTCAGGAGCAGATCTGGCTGAACTGAAGAAAAAAGTCTGGTCTCGGGGAGCAATCATTATAGGACTGGGACTTTTCCTGAATGGCTTTCCCTTCAACATTCCCTTGAATGCAGAAATGGCTGCCAGTTTTGAATTCATGGATATCCCTCGCCGATTATTGACGCTGCGTTACTGGGGGGTTTTGCAACGGATTGGTCTGAGTTATCTCATTGGTGGATTAATCATTCTGTATCTACCGAGAACTCGCTCCAGAATTTTGGCCGCTGTCCTGCTCATCGCTATCTATGAATTTTTTATGCGTGTACCTTTAGTTGAAGGGTGGGGAGCAGGTAGTTTTGCTCTGGCTGATAATTTTGTACGCTTTATGGACATTAAGATTTTTGGTGAGGCCCACCTTTATGGTGGTACAGGGATGCCCTTTGATCCGGAAGGTTTCTTGTCAACCCTCCCGGCAGTGCTGACCGTCCTCAGTGGTTTCTGGTTGGGTGAATATCTGCGTAAACCGGTGGATCATCAGGAGAAACTCAGCAACCTGAGTATTATTGGGATCATGTTGTTTATGCTTGGTTCCATCATGGGTATAGTAGAGCCGATTAATAAACAGTTATGGACAGTATCCTATGTTATCACCATGGATGGTCTGGCCGTGATGATGATTGTGCTTTCATCCTATCTGATTGATGTCAAAAAGATGGACTTCTGGATCAAGCCAGCCATCGTTTTTGGTAGCAATGCCCTGGTCGTATTTGTGGGATCAGGAATTATGGGAAGACTGATGTACATGATCAAAACCACCAATGCTGATGGGGAAATCGTTGGCATAAAACAGGCGATCTATTCTGGGCTTTATGTTCCGCTGGCAGGAGATTTGAATGGCTCGCTGTTGTACGCTCTGACCAATATTGCCTTCTGGCTGGCAATACTCTGGTACCTGTATAGCAAGAAAATCTTTGTGAAAATTTAGTGCTCAAAGATTCTACTTATTCCAGTGGATCAACGTGGTGCTGAATGGAGCTCTTGTATGAGAAAATTTAACTTTGGCCTGCTGGCGCTTGGATTGGTGCTAGCAAGCATATTTTCCGCTTGCTCTGTTCGCCCCTTACCCCTTTCTACGGGAAACAGTGACTCCTATCAGATTGAAATCAATCGCTACCAGGCTCAGTTGGACTCAATCCTGAATTTCCTGGAAACAGAAGCGCATCGATTTGGCGTGGATCGGCCAGACCAATTTAAAATGCTAAACCCGCAAAACCGACGTGAGCTGGTGATGTTATGGGGCAGCATGTTGGACTACATGGCGCATCTGGATCGTATTCGATATACGAACCATGAGTATTACCAAAAAAGCGATAAGGAATTCGACTACACTGCTTTTATAAGTTATTACCAGGCCTTTCTAATCCAGAGCACCCGGGCGATGCGATTCATTCAGATAATTGATCGCAATGAGGCCCTGGGAACCATCATCAATGAAGCACATCCGGAATATGGTCTGGACCTTGACTCCTACACGAGCTTCAAGTCACATTTTCTAAATGTTAAGCAGACTGCAGAGTATGGAGCTTTACGAACGATCTATCGACATCAACGCCCAGAGATTAACCCATACTATTCCAGTATCGCTATGCTGGAAGGATATGCTTCGAGTCTGGGGTGGGACTATGGGGTTAAATTTTCTCTCAAGCATGCATTCAAGCTGGTTGGGGCACAATCATACTCATTGTGGTTCCCCATTCAGAAAGACATTGCCAACTGGGCTGGACATACACGGTTTTTCAGAGCTGGCCAACCCTTGATATCTGCGGCGGATATTTCTGACATACAATCTCAGCTCAAACCAGGGGATATCATGTTTCAGCGTCGGGAATGGTATATGACCAATGCTGGTATTCCGGGGTACTGGACACATGCGGCACTTTACGTTGGTAGTCCCGAAGAACGAGCTCAAATTTTTGTTGATGATTCCCTCATTGCCTGGGTTCAAACTCAGGGTGTTGAAAGTGGGTCTTTTGAAGAACTCCTACGTACACGTTACCCTGAAGCATATGCTCAAAATTTTTCACCCATTGATTCATCAGCTGAAAAGACCGTGTTGGAAGCCATAAGTCCTGGAGTTGTTTTTCAAACTTTACCCCAGTCTTTATCATGTGATGGTCTCGGGGTGGTACGACCTCGTTTTTCACAAAAAGATCTGGCCGTGGCGATTTATAGCGCTTTTCATTATTACGGTCGTGGATACGATTACAATTTTGATTTTCTAACTGATTCCACACTGGTCTGCTCAGAACTTATATATAAGAGCTTTTTCCCATCTGAAACTTTCCAGGGCATTCCTTTCAAGTCGGAGAAAATTGCTGGGCGGCTGATGACACCAGCCAATCGGATGGTGCGCCAATTTGATCAGGAATTTGAGTCGCTTGGTCTTGATTTTGTGCTGTTTTATGACGGTAATGAAAAGGAAAGAATCAGCGAGGCCAGTGATGTGTCCCAATTTAGGGCAAGCTGGCGACGGTTGGGACTCTATCCAATAATTCCATCAAAAAATCTATTACTTAATCCGCAGTGGTTAGATTAAGCAAGCTTCACAGCTATGTGGTAATAACCATCCAGTAAGGGGGATTAGATTGAGTACGAACAGATTCATATTCATGATTGTGGCCTCATTTCTAGTGCTTCAATGTGAAGAATCTGATACTACATCTCCTACGATTTCCATTATTAATCCTCTCGACAGAAGTTTTTTAAAGGATAGTATCGCAATCGAAGTATTGGCTGAAGATGATGTCGGTGTCATCTCTGTTGAAATATTTCTGGATGATACACTGGTGGGGGTCATTGAATCAGCACCCTGGTCTTTCGCCTGGATGCCCACTGGAATTGTCTATGACCAGGAACACCGTTTATATGGTAAGGCTTATGACGAAGCTGGCAATGTTGGGATATCCGATACACTCGTCGTAACCTTTTTACCTCCCCACCAACCGCACGCTAGTTTGACTCCTCAGACTCTGGAGTTTGGCGAGTTTGTGGATGAAATTCAAATTACGATAACAAATGTTGGTTTTGATACTTTGCAGTGGAGTTTTGCAGAAGTTCAACCCTGGTTAGAGGTTTATCCCATCAGTGGAATTACGGTTAGCCAGATTGATACCGTTGTTGTAGTCGTTAATCGGGATGGGCTGGAACCAGGGGATTATAGTGGTGAAATTCAGTTTAACTCTGAAGGCAATGACCAGGTAGTACCGGTATCTATGACCGTTGCTGTTGTACCTGTCCTCTGGGCAAGTGAAGATTCCCTGGAATTCCCGGTGAATATAACATCCAGGACATTCAGCTTGAAAAACTCGGGCTATGGAAACCTTGAATGGTCAATTACCTCAAACCAGGACTGGTTGCAGGTTTCACCCAACGCTGG
>JAERTH010000124.1 GCA_016844955.1 Fidelibacterota bacterium
GTGATATCTGGGTCTCCTTTTAACAGGGTCGTGAAACCGTCGAATAGGTAGCCATGGATTAGTCGATATCCAGCTGTTCTCGACACAGAACCTGAAGAAACGACGATATAGGCTTATTTCTCTATTGATGGTGGATATAGCAGGGGTTGTAGTGAGTTCTTCCACAGCAAATTTGTACTTGTTCCGAATTTGCTGGTTCATGCGCTTTATGAGGTATTGTCTCGCATGCACTACACCAACTGACTTGAGATTTGTCACCCCGGAAGCCATACAGTAGATCCTGAAGACATTGAGTCGGCTCTGCATGTTTTTGATATGCCCGTGTGAGACAGAAAATAGCTCCACATACTTAAGAAATTCCAGTATCGCTCTCGGCCACGTTGGGTTTGCGAGGTCTTTGTGCTTACTCCTTTTGCTTGAAATGATCATGGATAGTCTCCTTGGTGTTGATTTAGTACTGTAGAGATCCATGCTCTACTCACACCAAGATACCTGGCTAGCTCGGCCCGAGTCCAATCATTGCGCTCAAGAAGTCGGATAAAGTGTTCATATCGGGTCTCCTTCTTCCGTCTCCTGAGCTCATTTTTCTGGCATTTTGTTAACCACTTTTGATGGGGTTCGTAACGGTTTCTGGAATTTGGTGAAATCGGCACCAAAACGGTCAGTTTTCCATTTTTCACAGTAAACTTGTGGTCAGGCATAAGGTCTTGATTATTAAGAATATTAAGCATCGATATTGAGATAGGAATTGGGTTCTTATATTTACCATCCCTCCGGAGCAAATAAAAATGGGTTCCCACCGGGAGCCCATTTTTATTTTGTTGAGGCGATACGTTGAAGGAACACGGTGCGCCAGCACAGGAGTTCAACCGTAGCAATCCGCTAGCGGTAAATGCTGATGGATAGGGAAGCGTAGGTGACACTATTTCTCTTCCCCTATGCAAGCTCTAGAGCAAATTAAATAGACTGGGCTATGTTCGGCGCTCCAACCAACCTGCGCCTGGGGTGGACGGACCAGCGGATCAATCAAGATCACCTGCAGTTTTCCAACGCATTCATTTTAAGTACAAATCCTAAAATAAGATAAAATCTATCACGAAAGCATTTTCTTCTATATTGCTCACCGAACGGTTGAAATATCATGTTTTATCTGATTTATCAAGGGAGTAATCACAATGCTATTCACAAGACTCGTTAAATATACGCTGCTGGCATTGAGCTTACTTATTACGGAGGGGCACGCCCAGGACAGTTCTTTCTATCAACGCAAACCTCAATGGAGCAACATTATTGATGACTTTTGGAGCGCCGGTGATCCCTTGGCTGAGAAACAGGATATTTTCAATCAGTACGCCGACCGCCTGGAAACGAAGTATCCATTATTCGAGGGGATTACCTTTGATTTTGACTCCATGCGGACGGCTACCTACGAGCTCATCACTGAGGAAACCAGTAGGGGAGGCTTCTCAGCCATCATGGCCCATTATGCCTACTCCTTTCGAGAATTACATACACGCATGTGGGATGAGGTGTTGGAGAATACCCCTCCACTTCCAGGTACTCCCATTTTCTTCCTGAATTCCTTTGATATGCGTCATGCGGGTTTTTCCCTCACAACCCAGGAAGATGGTTCACTGGTCATTGTGGATGTGGCCTCCGATCTCCCCATCGATCTGATGCCCGGTGATATCCTGCTGGGCTACGAAGGTGTACCTTGGAGCGTTCTTACAGAAGAACTCTGGGATGCAAAAGTCCCGCTTGGAGGATGGTATGGATCCACCGCTGAATCTATCCACTATGTGAAGATGACCAATGCTAGTATGAACTGGCACCTCTTCAACAGCATGGATGTGGTTAAACATAGTTCAGGTGATACCCTGAACCTGTCACTGGAACCAATGGCCACCTTCTACTCAAGTGATGAGATCTACAACAATCCCCAACTGCCCATTGAAGGTGTACCCATGCCAAACTACGATCTCTACCAGGCCGATAATCATGTGACACACGGAATCGTTGAGAACACCAACATTGGATACATCTATGTGAACAGTCATGCCTATGCTGGTGTGAATGAGGAGTTTGGTGATGCTGTTGAAGCAATCATGGACACCGATGGACTCATCATCGATCTGCGCTGGAATACTGGTGGATTTCAACAATTGTTCGAAGGAATGAGTATGTTGTTCGACTTCAACTTCAAACCGCTTCAGATCCTCTGGAGATGTAATGAAACTGACATCAATAATCTATGTGAGGAGAACTGGCCATACTGGTTCAACTGGAATGAGAACGATCCCAATACATCCTATGACAAACCCATCGCGGTGCTCATTGGTCCTAACGCCCAGAGCTTCGGTGATATATTTGCTCGTACTATGGAGTTTCATCCTGAGGCCAGGTTTTTTGGACGACCAACCAACGGCGGTTTCGCTGGTCAGATCACGGCTAATGCTCTGGTCATCGATGGTTGGCACGTTACCGCTGCGGACTTCACCATGGCCGATACAACCGGGCTACTCACATCAAGGGCTCGACCCCCTGTTGTTCCTGACGAGGATATCTGGCTCACAGCAAATGATATTGCCAATGGAGATGATAGCGTTGTTGAACGCGCTCTGGAGTGGATCACCGATCAGCCTGGAGTATTGACGAATCAATCCATTCAGATTGACGGAATTCAGCGGGATTATGAGCTATACACGCCTGCAGCCTATGATGGCAGTGAACCCTGGCCCCTGGTTCTAAACTTGCACGGTTACAGCAGTGACACGGAGTTCCAGCTCGATGTCTCACAATTGAATGCTGTTGCGGATACGGCTCACTTCCTAGTGGCATATCCTGTCGGCCTGACGGTGACACGCAGTCTTCCAGATCACCTACCAGACTTTGTACCAACATCAGGAGCTGGCTGGCATGTACCGGACATTCCCTCTGACCACGATGATATTGCTTTTCTGAGAGAGTTGATTGAATCGCTAGAGATGAGTCATGCTGTGGACAGTCAACG
Source organism: Fidelibacterota bacterium (assembly GCA_016844955.1). Lineage (GTDB taxonomy): Bacteria > Fidelibacterota > UBA8477 > UBA8477 > JABMPR01 > JABMPR01. The sequence continues at coordinate 3,011 of JAERTH010000124.1, forward strand.
CGTACATGTCATGGGTCTCTCCCTGGGTGGATCAATGGCACTTCATGCCGCAGCCCAGCTTAAGGATCAACTTGCATCAGTTGCCTCCGTTGCTGCATTTCCTACTGATCTGATCCTGTCCACTGAACAGCCCGGTTCACCCATCTCCCAGCTGGTCATCCATGGGACCGAGGATGGGGTTTTCTCAGCTGACGGGAAACCCGGTCATTTCGCTTCCCCGGCAAACACCATGGAGTTGCTTCGTATAGCAGGTGCATGTGACAATGAATTTACTGAAACAGCTTTGCCTGACCTGGATTCTGGAGATGGTTCTACAGTGACCTTGTTTCAGGCAACAGACTGCATCGGTGGTCACGAGATCAGCTACTATCGTGTGGATAACGGTGATCATACCTGGCCAGGTGCAGATCAGAGCTTCTTTAATACTGGTCTAGGTAGCATTAACGGGGATATACATCTGGTGGAAGTCATCTGGCACTTCTTCCGGCGAAATCCCAACACAATTTCTTCAACCAATCTGGAACAGTCCATAGTCGGAACACCAAGGGATTATTTAATCACGAATTACCCCAACCCTTTCAACCCAAGTACGAGCATTAACTATGATCTACCTGTAGCTTCAGATGTCGCCCTATCAGTCTATGACATAGCTGGACGACAAATTATCAAGCTCACGGATTCTCACAAACCAGCAGGTAGGTACACGACACGTTGAACGGCACTGATGATTCAGGCAATTTAGTAAGTACAGGAGTGTATTTCTGCCGAATAATGGCAGACAACTATAGTCAAACCATCAAAATGATGTACATGCGATAAGGAAATATTTCCGGTAGGTTTTGTCCTCGAAGCCCTGTCAGCTTTTAACCTCTCATGGTGGGGCATTTCTGAATCATTCAGAGTTGAAGGACCTTGAAATATCCACGCCCAAATCAACCGGGGTTCCCGATCCTTCAAGATAGTTACACACGATTATCTCAAGAGGTCTAAACCAATGCACCGCGACAAACACTTACTCTAGAGTGAAGGACCTCGATTGAATCATAAAAACAATTCATCGTATGAGTTGTGGTATTCCAACTTAAGTTAGATTCCTGATCAAGATACCAGAACATGGAGACTCCAGTCGTAGACTTATGAAAGTGATGAAAGGTGCTTTAATATGAAAACCACACCAGTTATTGATACTCAGCAGAACCATGTAACAATCCGATCATTCACTGAAAAAAAAATTGCACCAGAAATGCTTTCAGCCATTCTAGATGGAGGGCGGCGTTCACCCACCAGCAGCAACATGCAGGCATATAGCATCATTGTTGTGAAAGATCCAGATGTGAAACAGAAACTGGCAGGTCTGGCTGGAAATCAGAAGCATGTGGAAACCTGTCCGGTCTTCCTGGCATTTTGTGCAGATCTACACCGTCTTGAACAGGTCTGTGAATTGCATGATAAGGAAATGGTCCACAATCTGGAGACCTTTTTAATTTCAACCATAGATGCATCTCTGGTTGGTATGTCGGTGCAGACGGGCGCTGAATCCTTTGGACTCGGAGCAGTTATGATTGGCGCCATCCGCAATAGTCCAGAGGAAGTTGCAGACCTGTTGGAGTTACCTCCTCATGTGTATGTTGTCTATGGAATGTGTCTGGGCTGGCCTGAACCTGAGGGGATCCCACCCCAGAAGTTGAGATTACCGGGGATGTTGGTCGTTCATGATGAAAAATATAATGCCATCAATCCGCAGGGGGAAATACGCAAGTATGATCATGAGTTGGCTGGGCACTACACCACAAAAACGGCCAATCGACACCCTGCTGCATGGTCAGGAGTGATTGCAGAAAATCTTAGTAAACCCAGACGTAAAAACTTGAAATCCACATTAGAGAAGCTGGGCTTTGATCTCTCCTGAAACCCTGAAAGGTGGGGGAAATCAAGCTCGCTGATGTTGAATTAAAATTTGAGAGCAATACTTCTGATATTCATATTGTTAGCCAGGATTTTTTTAACTAACCACACCTCTCCTGTATCCCTAATTTATCCGCCAATGAATAACAAGTCAGGTTAGGATATTGCTTGGATATACATGCAGCAAATTCATGGGTGTTCAAATTGTTCAGGAAGCATAAAACGTTCCTGGGTTACCGTGGGTTTACCCTCATAGAAATCGTATTTTCAGTTACCTTATTATCAATTATTGCAATGGGAACCGCACAGTATATGGTCTATTCTCGTTGGGATATAGACCGGGGTATTCGTAGGCAATTGGCATGGATAAATATGGCTTCACGCATGGAAGCCAGCATTGATTATGGGTATGAAGCATTACCTGATAGTCTACCGGAAACATCACAATCCATAACCATAAATAGTATTCAAGCTTATCGTACCACAACTGTAACAGGAATCGATGATCCTGTTGATGGACTCTCACCCACGGATGTGATTTTACCGGACTATTATAAGATCAAAATTTATATCTCGTGGTTTACCACGGGAAACATTAGTGATAGCCTGACTGCATACGTTTCTGAAGAGATGAGTTGGGCCTACTGATGTTTGTCCAATTAAACCGTGGGACAACTCTGGTTGAATTGATGATCTCAATAGTAATAGCGAGTATCGTTGCAATCGGTTTTTCATCAGTTCTAATGTACACCCGTAATATGTACAATGATTCCGTCATTCGTTCACAACTGAGCCAGGATGCTCTGGTGGTAGATCAGTACGTAAGAACTAAACTTACGGAGCAGCTGACAGACTCACTCCAGATATTTGCCAGTGAAAGTGATGAGGACGATGGAATTACCACCACTTCAGGCATTATCCTGCGCTCCGTCCGACCTGACAGCACTGTAGATCATGTCCAGGCAGTTGCCAGAGAATTAGTCTGGAATATTGATACCACGGCGCACAACCCAATCGACTCAGATGTGTCTGGTTTATTGTTCAGAGAACGAGCTGGGTACAGTAAAAAAATACTTACAGTTCAAATGAATATCGTAGAAGGAACTGATAGTTTGCAGCTGGAATGGATGGTAGCCATTAGAAATTAATGCCGCCCAAGGATTGAAGCGCTCAAGACCCTTGAATAAAACAATTACTTCATTTTTGTTCAATTTCGACTACACAAAATCGGCAAAAAAAAATATTTTATGGCCGGAAGTCATATGTTGTACTATAGCATCCCATTTTTGGGCTATTACTCCAATTACCATAGGAACCTGACTTTTAGCAATCAATCCAAAAGCGTCATATATTTACTACATCATGTAGTAATTGAACCAAAACATAAAAAGTTCAAAAAGCGAACCTGCTTTGCATATTTTATGTCTATCTTTAAAAGTTGGTCGGGTTTAACATATTGATAATACACAGTTAAGTTATGTCACTTATTGATGACTAAACAAGCATTGCTTACGATTTCCAAACAAGAATGTTGTAGGCAATATCTAGATGTTGTATTAATAAGACAGAAATCCTCTTATATCTTGTAATTTTCGGTAATAAAATATTACATGCTAATGTTAAAAGATAAATACAGGTGATGCATAAAATCAATAATAACAATAGTTAAAGAGGCTGTAAATATTTTGGCACAACCTTTGTAACAATATATGGTTATGATCAGGAAAAAATTCAAGACTGCAATACAATCCGCGGAAATCTCCATAAACCATTGTATATTATATTGATATGACATTGATTATGCAAAATACTGTGATGAGACTATTCTGAGATGTATATCGTCGCAATTATGATAACCGCAGTCATTTTCAGTGTTACTGGAATTGGTGTCTTGAATCTAGCCTCTATTGTGAATCTGGATACCCAGGAAGCAGTACATACTGTTCAGGATCGTATTGAGGTTGAATCATTTGCCAATGTTGCACTCTGGCGATTGAATGCTGGTGGTGACAGCTTAGGTACTTTCAGCTCTGGAGATCTTAGTTCCAGCTATGACAGCACCACTATGGAGCTTACCATCACTAAAACTGCAGATGATGAGACGAACGGACTCAGGCTTGATCTAGAAGAAGACTCACATTTTAAACGTGCAGTTGCCTCTGCCAATTGGATTGATTACAACAATAGAAGTGTTAACGAGGAGGCAGACCATAAGGTGCGCGACCATATTGGTTTTATTCCCAATGTTGACCTTCAATATTTTCTGGACAATGCTGATACAATCTTCTATCAGGGATGGCGCGATTATGAAGATCGGCACCTAAAAGAGGGTATTAACGTTTTCTATGGCAATTACATCGATATTGAAGATATCGATAAGGAGAATACAACATTGGTATTCATGGGATATAATGTTGAATTCAAATACGACATCAATCTTAGCGCTCCCATAAACGGTGGTTCACCACTACCAGCTGTAATCATTGCCAACCCCTATACAGAATTACATTTAGATCAAAGTAGGTACCACACTCTCCATATTGAGGGTGCCATCTATTCCACTGGCTATGTCAAATTGCACGAGGGTGAGTTTAGCGGACCCGTCGTAGCAAAATATGTCAGGTTCTGCAGAGATATCGATATGCTGGATGATCAGTACAGCGAATATTATGAGTGGAATACTGGTTTTGGTCTCTATGAAGACTACGATTGGCCCAAACAAATCATGGAATGGGAAACTATATAATTTCTTAGCGTCAACCGACATGCTAAAAATAGAACAAGCCCTCAATTGAGGGCTTGTTTGTTTTAAAACAGTAATATGTTAAACCAGAACTAATGGTCGGTCTTTGGACTCCACTCCTCCCAGACCTTTCCAACCAAACCTGGACCAGGCTTTAAGGTTTTTTTACCAGGAGCCCATCCTGCTGGACAAGCTTCTGCACCTTTTGTGGCCCGGACATGTTGATAGGCCTGAACCTGGCGTATAGTTTCTGCAAGCTGACGACCAACTGGTGGAGTCATCACTTCCATGGCTTGAACCACGCCATCTGGATCGATGATAAAACGACCGCGTAATTCTACACCGGCATTTTCATCATAGACACCATAGATGGTCCCCACATTGCCGGGACCATCGGAAGCCATATGGAAGGGGATATCCTTCCCGACCATCTTCTTCAGCTCATGGTCGTTCCACATTTTGTGTACAAATTGACTGTCTACACTAACTGAAATCACTTCTACACCTAAGTCTTGAAGCTTGTCATACGAATCAGCGACCGCTGATACTTCAGTAGCTCAGACGAAGGTGAAATCTCCAGGGTAAAAACACAGCATCACCCATTTTCCGAGATAGTCAGATAGTTTGACAGTGGTGAATCCGCCCTGGTAATAGGCGGGAGCAACGAAGTCGGGAGCTTTTGCTCCAACTTTCACTTCACTCATTCTCTTCTCCTCTTCAACTTTCTGTTTGACAGTGGGTTGTGGTGAATTGGATTCACCAACTTGAGCGCCAGTCGGCCTGGCGCAGCCTGCTTTTTCTTCTGTCATACAACCTCCTCACATGGTAAAAAGCAATAGATGTAAAAAAGCAAGTAATAATGTAATCGGTGAAGGCCAGAGTGAAAGCGTTGAATCATAAAACTGGTATGAGACGCTATTGAATCGTCATGTGAATCATCAATTTACTAATACATAGGTGGCTTCTCGAAAAGTGTGATACAAGTTGTCATATTATTATGACGAAGCACGGGGAGGTGTCATAATTTCAGACAGAACAGGATATCTCCTGCAATAGTATAAAGAAGATGGATGAATTGGGTCCCACTTCAATGTTCCCGGATAATATTGTATAATAGTAATAATAACAGATGCATATAAACTTGAAAAATTGAGTTCAATCCCATTGAATGACTTCCTGACAGGATAAAAAATACGTCAAAATTTACTTGGCATATTACTTGAATATATATAAAGGTTGGACCATAAAGGACGAGATAAATATTGAGACTGGCGTGATTAGTAAGGCGATAAAATTAAGCAACCACCAACTGCACTGGATACTACTGGTGTTAGGTGTGTTGGCCCTTTTCCTTTCAGATGTCCGGGCTCAACCTGCTGGATATGAATATCGCAAAGCGATTACAATCGAAAGTTCTGAGGTCAGCGGATCAACTCCCCTGACAAACTTCCCCGTCATGGTAAGTCTCACGGATACTATGTTGCGCTCCACTTCCAACGGGGGAGGCTTGGCAAATCCATCCGGTTATGATATAGTCTTTACCAATTCAGATAAAACAACTCTACTGGATTTTGAATTGCAGGAATACTCTGCATCTACTGGAGAGGTCCTTTTCTGGGTGCGGATACCCACCATTTCTCCTACAGCAGACAGTACCATTTATCTTTACTACGGGAAGAGTGGTATCTACTCGGATCAATCGGACACAACAACCTGGAACGACAATTACCTGGGAGTCTGGCACCTTGAGGATCTTACTGATGCAGCGGGCGTGCATACCTTAACAGATCACAACACTGCTACAAACGCCTCAGGAAAGCTGGGAGCGGCCAGAGAATTTGATGGTGACGGAGATGATCTGGAAGATCTGGCCGGTGCTACCTACCTGGATGGTCATTCTGATATTTCAGTCTCCATGTGGGTCAAGGCAGATATTGAGGACACAGATATGGGGCTACTGTATGCCGAAGACCCCGATGACAATGACCGTCGTCTTATGATCCGCAGGGATGCGGCAGGTGAGAAGGGTGGGGGTACAAACGTATATCGTACAGCTCTGTTGACAGGGTCCAATAATAGGCAACGTCACGAATCCAGTGATGAATCCGCCACACTGAACTGGCAACACTTAACGCTAACCCGAACAGACGGTTCAGCAACAGATTTCTATATTGATGGTAGCCTGGATACACCTTCCTGGGGTAATAGTAGAACAGGGACTACCAATAAAAGTGAAAAATTGCTGATTGGGAAGGGAGCCAAGGATGGAGCCACCAGCTCTTGGGATGGACTCATCGATGAGGTCAGAATATCCTCTGTTGAACTGAGTGCCGACTGGATTGCTACAGAGTACAACAACATGTCAGATCCGGCCAGTTTCCTCACTGTCTCAACTACCAATGAGCTACCAACTTTGTCTGAAATGGAAGCTGTGGGAATATCTTATCAATCCAATGACCCAGCCACACTTGTCACAAATAGCCTAACTTGCCATGACTATAGCGAGTTTAACCTTGATAGTGCCAAGGTCTGGATAAGCAGCAATTACCTCAGTACAGAAGATACGCTGACTTTCGCCACCAGTTATGGCATATCAGGGAGCTGGTTAGATGGCAGCGGGTTGTTAAAGCTCACTGGGAATGCCAGTCTCGATGACTATAGCTCAGCGCTTCAGGAAGTCTATTACTACAATTCCAACCCATCACCCTCAACTGCAACGAGAACCATCAGCTTTATTGTCAGCGATGGCACAGGTTACAGCGACACAACCACCCGTGATATTACCATGAATGCGCTGAACAATGCACCCACACTGTCCAGCATTGAGGGAACAACCTTTGCCTACACAGACGGTGATCCTGATACCATCATCACAAATACTTTGGCGATTTCTGATGTGGATGATGCCTACCTTGACACAGCCTGGGTTGAGATCTCCTCCAATTACATTAGTGGGGAGGATAAGCTTGATTTTACCTCCATGTATGGAATCACGCCCTCCTGGAGTAGCGTGAATGGTATATTAACACTTTCAGGTTCAGCTTCATTGGCTGATTACCAATCTGCACTGCAAGCAGTTACGTATCTCAATCTGAACCCTGATCCAGATGAAAGTACCCGGACCATCCAATTCAAGGTTAGTGATGGTCAGGCTCACAGCGGCACACAATCCAGGACTCTGAGTGTAACCGCCACCAATAATGCCCCCGTTCTAGCAGATATGGAGCAAGCAGGAATGGTCTATGAGGCAGGAGACGGTGAAGTATCTATCACCGATTCCCTCACAGTCTCCGATGGTGATGATACCATGATAGATAGTGCAACCGTTCAGATTACCACCAATTTCTTCACAAGTGAGGATGAGCTCATCTATTCTACCATCTATGGAATCTCTGGATCGTGGGCAGGAACCGCTGGTAAGCTCACCCTCACTGGGACAGCAACCCTGGCCCAATATGAAACAGCCCTCCAGTCCGTGAATTATGAAAATATTTTAGCTGAGCCCCATACACCAACTCGCATCATCACCTTTCGGGTTCATGATGGGGATACATTCAGCAATGGTGTCACACGGGCAATCGCTGCTGGTGAACCAGCTACCATCTCAGGATTAGAGCTCTGGTTGAATGCCAGGGAAGCCGTCTATACAAATACTGGAGCGACGACTGATGCTACGGATGGAGATCAGATACGACGTTGGGTAGGGCAAAGTACAAATGGTCGCACCTTTGCAAATAATGGTGGCAAACCTGTCTGGCGGGAGAGTGTAACGAGCCTGAATGGCGAAAGTGCACTGGAATTCAGTGGTGGAATGCGCATGCAGGATCTTGATGGTGAGGAAATCATAGATGGTCTAACAGAATTCACCCTTTTCATGGTGGTTGAATCGGATGTTACCTCAGTAGATAACGACCTTTGGGCTGTAGAGAATACTGGAAATGGGGACCGCTATTTTTCATTACGCTATGATGCTGTTGGGGACAATTCAAGTGAACTTAATGTTATTAAAGCCGCCGTACTTGATGATCTTGCAGCCAATGAGCTTGAGAGTAGCGAACAAATGCAATCCACTGGGGGCCAGGTTATTTGTCTGGACTGGAAAAGCAATGAAGTTTGGAATCTCTATGTCAATGGCGTATTGAATAGCCCTTCCTATTCCGGTGATCCCCCTTCCGGGGCGATTTCCAGCTCCACCAGAATGGCGGTTGGCTGGGGCGCAGAAAATAGCGGGTGGGATGGCATGATTGCAGAAGTCATCCTCTATGACAACCATTTGACAGATACCGAAAGGGAAAGTCTAGAGGACTATTTCTCTGATAAATATGCCATCAGCGTACGACTTCTTGCAGAAGCTACAGGAGGAGACTCCATCTCAGCTGATGATGCCAACACGACCTGGACAACGCTGACAGGTCCCAGGGTCACCGAACAGATAGCTGGAGAATATTCTCTCAACGGCACCATTGTGCTGAACGCACCAGATGGCTTTGAATTTGATACGGGAGGAGCCTCACCTGCAGTGACAGTTGCTGAGGCGTATGGTACATCAACTGCTCTGGATGCTTCCCTTGACGCACGAACCGACTCGACGATTATCTTTACTATCGATACCCAGTCAAATGGGACCAGTTCTCCAGGTGAGTTAACTTTTTCCGATATCCGCATCCGACCCACCAGCGGGACTGTACCTAATTCAGGCATCCTGATAAACACAGGTACAACTGGACCAGCAGAAAATGTGAATATGGGTAATATCAACATGATCGCAGGTGATCCTACCAAGGTCATCTATCTACAGCAACCTGGAAATGGAACGGTAGATGAGATCCTTTCGCCTACTATCATCGCAGAGATTCAGGATACCAATGACAACACTATCAAAGTGGCTGAAACTGAGGTTACTATCGTCAAGACCTACGGTTCTGGTACGCTTAGTGGAACAGATACTCTGGCCACAAACGCCCTGGGACAGGTATCATTCAGTGATCTGGAGCTTGACGTAGCTGATGATTATATGTTCACCGTAAACAGTACTGGACTGACCTCAGCACAGAGTGATACCTTCTCCATAGTGGTCGCTGGCCAGTTTGTAAAATTTCTCATCGAAAAGCAGAGTGGGGGTAATATCCTCACCCAGACGGCTGGAACTGAATTCAATATTAAGCTATCTGCAGTTGATGGCACGGATACACCTGATACAAACTTTACCGGAAGGGTTATTCTCACCTCAACCGGAGTTATTGGTACAGGGGGTGATACCACAATTGCCTTCACGAAGGGCGTTCTTGCACCACACACCTTTTCAATTAACAGCATCGGTGACTACACCATCACAGCAACATATATTGATGGTACGGAGTTTGGGACGAGCAACACATTCACAGTGGAGTCCGGGCCTGCCAGTGCTGGCGCTTCAACCATCAATGCAAGTCCCACGGTACTGCAGAACGATGCTGTCAGCACCTCGACCATAACTGTTCAAATTAAGGATGCCGGTGGTAACGACCACAATTCTGGTGGCGAGACCGTGAATCTTTTGACTTCTGCAGGCACGCTACTTGGCAGTGTAGCTGATCATGGTGATGGCAGCTACTCGCAAACATTAAGATCCTCATCAACAGTAGAAACGGCCACCATCACAGGTGTTCTCAATGGCAACACCCTGACCGATGATGTATCGGTTCAATTTAATGCCTATACAAATATATGGGAGAGTGATCCTGGCAATGATCCTTATACTACAAGATGGGACACGACCGTTAACTGGGATAATTCGGTCCCAGACAATTCAGATGCGGTTCTGATCCCTGCTAATCCAGCTGATGGGGCGATATTTCCGACCATCACAACTGACAATCAAGAAGTAGCCTCACTTGCAATTGAAAGTGGTGCCAAAGTGACGCTCTCAGGAGGAATTAGTTTTGATGTCCTGGGTGACCTTCTGGGTGAGGGGCAACTTCTGGGCAGTCCTACTGATACGGTCCGAATCGGAGGAGACATGGGGATTGGGACGAATACTATCAAATTTATCGAGTTTGACGGTTCTTCACTCCAATCAGTCACCAGCCCCCTGACATATACAAATGTGACCATCGACAATAGCTCGGGTGTGTCTGTAGATGGGAATATGGAAATCACAGGTACCTTAACCTTGTCGAATGGCAGTCTTGTTATCCCTTCTGGTAAGTCATTGATCGCCAACACCAAAACAGTTGTATCAGGGAGCATTCGAGCCGAACGTGAACTTAACGGAGATACAGGCTGGCGACTTATGGCTTCACCAGTAGCCTCAACTTATGGCGACCTGTTTAACAATATATATACCCAGGGATACACCGGTTCCGATTCCGTAAGTGGCTCACCCTCAGTCCTATACTATGATGAAACCTACACCGGAACCGACAATCAGCGCTGGCGTAAACCTACAAATTCAACGAATTCAACAACTGCAGGCCGTGGTCTTTTTGTGTACGTCTTTGGCTCAATCCCAGGGGAAGCTGCTTATTCTTCCAGCTTACCCATCACGCTGGATGTGACTGGATCCGAGGCGGAAGGTACATCTGGTGCATTCGACTTTGGTGTGACATACACATCAGCTGCAGATACGGGCTGGAACCTGATCGGGAATCCGTTCGTGGCAAGCATTGACTGGGATGCTTCTGGGTGGACCAAGACCAATATGGACAATGTTATCTATGTGTGGGATGCTACAGCCAATTCCGGTGCAGGAGCTTACCTCACTTGGAATGGTACGTCTGGCTCACTGGGTAATGGCTTAATCCCACCCTTTCAGGGCTTCTGGGTTAAGGCAAATGC
>JAERTH010000125.1 GCA_016844955.1 Fidelibacterota bacterium
CTCTAATTCAATCTGGGCCAATCCACCGGCACGCAGTTCACCATCAATGAGCTTTATACCTGAAATCTGGAGCAGTGCAGCCTGCACGCTAAAGTGTTTTTGCCAACTCCATGTCTCATCATCAGTTACAATTTCCAGGTCAATCTGTATCGGACTTCCATGGGGCAATACAGGTGTTGAGATTGTGAGGGGGCTCAAAACCAGGCTTCCCTGACCAGAGATGGAGACCGTATCGATGGATTCATCAAAGACAAACCCTGGAGTATCAGAGGAAAAATTCAACTCCACCCCTGTCAGTGCAGCGCCTGGATTGATCAGGGTTAGATTCATCGTGGCAGTAGAACCAGAAACCAATTGACTGTCTTCGGCCAAAGCCCATGATCCCAATTCAAGGCGATGTGCCTGTTCGACGATGGGGATTGATGCCAGGTAGGGATGTAAATTGTTACCTGAAACAGTGAGTTGGATGGTTCCTGTCTGTGATATTTCCAGGGGGAGATTAATCTGGCCGGAATTATCAGTATAACCCCCGATTGCATTCTCCGTATTCAAAACGGAGACATAAGCTCCTGAAATGGCCGCACCTCCAGCATCACCAATATAAAATGCAATAGAATTTTCCCCTGTGCTCAGGGTGTCGGGATGTGAAACGGTAAGGATTTCAGGGATATCGGTCCAGAGCTGCATCCCTGGATCACCCAGGAGATTGTAGACGGAGTGATAAAATTCAGGTGTTTGGTCAAAGGGGAAATAGGTGTTGGAGTGGTAGTTGCGCCACAACTCGTATTTTCCATTCCACAAGGCTTCTCCCAGTGTGGTCAGCCCCAGATCAAAAATGCCGGAATAGACACCGATATCAATCACGTTGTTATACTGGGTGTGGGTGTACAATTCGCTGGGGCCAAAAAAGGCAACTGCACCGTTTGGAATAGACGAGGTGCCAATTCGTGTCCAGGCTTCACCAAAACAGGGGTCTTCGGGTGCTGCAAAATTTCCACCACCACATACGACCGAAGTAATGACCGGGGTTTTACTCCCCGTACCTATTAAAGTGTTAACATCATTGTTGGTAAACTCAGGCCCCCACCAACCATTGTGCATACCAAAACCACGATAATTTACAAAGCCAACACCACTATTGATGCGGCTGGCAACCTGGTGAGCAGTACTGACAGCAGGATGATGGGCAGTGAGTACCTCGGTATAGCCATTTTCGATGAGCTTGTCCTCTACCCAGTCTTTGGTTTTACGTGCCGAAATCGCCCCAAGATCAGTGGAAATCATGACTGCGCGCTTAAACCAATCTGTATTGGTCATATAGGGCGTACTCTCATAGGCAACAATTTTAGCGGTAAAGGCTAGCAGCTCGTAGATTGTGTCTACTGATAAACGCCCCACCATTAACTCTGGGAAGGAATCATCCCCCTCCATAAGTGCATAGGGATGGTCTGTCACCAGGCTCACTCCCCAGGGGTTATTGATATAGTGTCCGGGAATACCCTGATTCACATCCTCGTCTCCGATGATGAGCAGGTCGGTTGGCCGACTATCCCAATTGTCCCAGGCTTGTTGGATATATGTTGAAATGGTACTGGCAGAATAACCTGCGGTCTGAGTATTTACTACCGTAACCTCAAAACCCATCCGTTGTTTCCACTGTGTAAAACCTTCAAGATAGGGTTCGAAATTTGAGGGTGTGATTATGAGATAGTGACCCTTGCGCGGAAATTGATCATCAGGGTCACTCACTGAGCGACCACCATGCTCTACCTGCCGGGTGAAATTATCTGAGAGTTCAATTCCTGATATATTAAATTGAATGGATGTGGGAACTTCAAGACTCTGGTCGCCTTGATCCATTGTAACTGGTCGTATAGTGACTGGAAGAAACTGTTTCCCCAACATGTAAATCGGGTCACCCAGGGTGATTACCTCTTCCGCTGAACGTACGGACTGCGACCAATCGTAGGCCGAAACCTGTTCTGGCTGCGGGTCAGAATCCAGATGTCCTGCAAGTGCAGATTTTAAACTGATGGCTTCCAGGGGCAGGGTTTCATGCTCCACACCACCCAGAGATACTGGTCCACTGGTTTTGATTGGTATCATTTCCGTCAGCATGGGCAATGCGGCATCACCGGGAGCTCCAGCTACACCGTAGCCATATTCGTGGAAGGATTCTGGATCCTCCAGCATTTGCTGCCACTGCAGTGGTGTTATGCCCTCGAAATCAAGCTGAACCTGGACACCGCCTGAGATGGGAGTCAATTCCACACCAGGTCGTATTAAATCAGCGGCTCCCAAAAAATTGAGAGCCAGCTGAAAGAACAATATAATTATTATAGGTTTACGCATATAGGATCACCTCTTATTCGATGGTGTAGCGCTTAACCCCCTCACGTGTTGCTGCATAAATCATATTATTGGCGACATAGGTCCGGTAAGTATAACCTGCATCAAGTGCCTGATCCACAGCGGGATGTTCAGGATCACTGAGATCCACTAGAAAAATTCCATTTTCCCCACAACTAAGAATAGCCATATCATTCCACAAACTTATTTGCTTCACCCATCCCCCAACTTCAACATCGGACAAATGCGTTAGACTGCTATCCCCTTCCCCCAGTGTATAAATCCCCATACCGGCCCAGTTATTAGCGCACAGCAGGTAATTCTCATAAAACTTCACCTCAAGCGCTTCGCCTCGGGTATCCAGCTTTGCCAGTGTATCCAGTTCGACACCATCCAGACGATACAAACCCAGCCCCAATTCATCATGGGAAATGGCCATGAGGCTATCCCTTAGATCCAGCCCCAGATTGATGCCACCTGTCGAGACACCAACGTTATTCAACTCCCAATAATGGAAGGCTGGTTGTTGATTATATCTTCGATTAAAAAAATATTGCTTCAGCCCATCATTTGAGGTCCGATCGATAACATACAGAGCAACCAGACTATCATTCATCCTGCGTGTGACAAAGTCCTCATTGGAGCCACTTCCAAAAAGGCCACTCTCAAATATGGGTAACCAGACAGGGAAATGAATATAAACCGAGTCAAAGTTATCCATCTCGGGATTCAATTTTTTGTAGAACCCACCAGCTTTATCAAATGCAAAAAGCAGTTGAGATTCAGGCTCAACAGTCATTCTCAGCGCTGGATTGCCGCTAAAATTGTGCTCGAATACCATTTCAGCTTCAGCACCAGTGGGGGCGTGCCATATCTGGTTGCCGGCTTGTGAGGCTGCCACAAAAATCTTGTCGCCATGTGCTTCCACATCCCTGGCAAAGCCACCTGTTTCCAGGACATCAAGTAAAGCGACAGTGACCTTGGAGGACGAGCCAATAGATTCGGGTTTCAGGCAGGCTGTGAGACCGAGGATCAGGATTAAACCAGCAAGGGGTAGCATAATTCTTTTCATAGTGCTAAGGTAACTCATTCTTATTCAAAATTAAAAGTACATGTCTATAACGGATTTGAATCCCATGCGTACACCAAACCAATAGCGATTGAATGATTTCAGCTCTCTAACTGCCGGATCGCTGGAATCAACCAGCCGTTCCCGGTACCCCACATAGGGTTGGAAAATGATGGGTCCATTCAGGTTTGGAAGCAGGGTCATTTCCAGTCGGTATTCTTCCTGGTAACGGCCGGCATGCAGTGGGTCTTCATTTTGCTCACTCTGATAGGCACGTTGATCATAACGGGCGGCAAGTCTTACGCGGTGTTTGCCTGGAATCCGTAAATTGAGAGTGGGTCTGATATTCAAATATTTGTAGGAGCGATCCTTCATATCCAGGCTATTGTCGTTATCGGCAGCTCCATATTGCAATTCTGTATTGAAGGTGAGTGCCTTGAATTGTCCTATACGAATTTTTATGTCACCCTCACGCATGGTCATATCATAATGGGAAAAGGGTGCTTCATATATCTCGTTGCGGACAGTTAGCCGATATTCGATCTGATTCTTTTTTGTAAGACGATGTTCCAGTCCCACCCAAATCCTGTCCGTCCCGAAGTTACAAACCTCACGGTCCGAGATGAGCGTACGTGAATCTTTGACCAAATAGTTCCTCAGGTAGTATTGAGGTAGAATCCAATATCCCGTACTTAAGTATCGATAGTGGCCCAGAGACTGCTTCAGGCTTAAGCTGTAGCTTTGATAGGTTCGCTCGGGGATATCGTGGTAATAGTGATGATACAGTGAGGCATTCAAGCGAGATTTCCGTCCCTTTACCAGGCGGGGCGCGTAGGTCAGCTTTCCAGAAATACTAAGTACATTGCTAGATGAATTAGCAATCTCATTCAAATAATTCGGATTATCGCTGGCCTTGGCAAGTTCTAACTCTGAAAGGTTGAGTGGATTACTCTGGAAGTTTGGCTGCACTCCAATTTCATAAAATACAGGCGCCGCCAAACGTTGCATAAGACTCTGTGAGAACAACTGCGCGGTGAGCAGCACCATTATGAGCAAGCGCTTCACTAGTCCCCGATGATCTGATTTAACTTCACAAATATCTGACGATCCTTATCGAGTAAACGCAATTTGATCTCATGCATGCCCTTGCCCAACTTCACGTCACAACTTCGCCATCTTCCAGGAACCACATTATTTTGGCCTGTAACTTCAGTTTCTTCCGATCTATCGGATGAGAAATAGTAGGTCCCAACGACTTTTCCGTTGTCCAGCACCTGCAGGCGATAGTCTTCTTCCCTCCCCATCTGGGGATCGAAACCCAGTCGACTGGTGATTTCCAAATTCAGAGGGCCTTCCATGGTGACAAATAACGGATGACCTCTACGAAGTGAATAATAACTCAACGCTTTACCGTTTGAGATAAGCTTCACTGGAGCTTCTTCGGACAATGGCTCGACACGCTTCTTTTTGCCACTTGGTGGTTTTTTATCTTCTAAGACGCGCACCAGAACAGGAGTGGATGTTTTTTTCGGCCGTAAAATGACCTCATTAATCCCAGCTGGGACATTGATATAATCTATTGCAGATCTTGTATAGTAATGATTTGGATGCTGGGGTGACTTGACCTTACTGGTTCTTTTTTGCTGGTGATTGACCTGGAGGGGCATATTGCCATTCAGCTGAATTTCAAAGCCATAGGATTTTGATTTCGAGCTCTTGCGGGAAAGGATAGCACGCGAATAGATCTTAATTCGCTGAGGACCTTTAATTTTATAGACCAGGGCTTCATCATTCAGTTTATAGTATGAGCTACGATTTCCAGAGACATTGAGAATATCCCGATATTTCTTGGCATCTTCAGGCTTGATTACACCAGCAAAAGCTGCACTGGATACGAGAATTAGGCTCAATAGAACTTTATATAATGCGGATCGATTCATTTTCCCTCTGACTTGCTTTTACCATTATTCATTAACTTTTTCCACAACGAATTGAACGAATATTACGAATAGTGCTGCTATTATAAACACTGCCGGGCAGGCAGAAAATCTGGGTGGTTGATATAATTTTATTTCGTTTCATTCGTAAAATTCGTTGTAAAAGAATCCAGAATATAAAATATGCAGTTTATACATAGGAATCGGGTTCATATTTTTCCAGATGGTGTTTGATCTTCCGCTTGCTATTCAAACCAACCGTCACAACCATTGACAATAAGAGGATCAGTGCGATAGCGGTAGTCCAGGGATTATAGCGTTCACTGGCGTAAAATGAGCCCACACCCAGTGCCGGAGTTGGTGTAGCGGCATAGGGATAATTGAACTCCGCAAACATGTCCCGAATATTCAAAACATGAATAATTGGAACAGTCTCACGTCCAAACTTCGCCATAACTCCACCATTGCGCATGGATTCAAATTGCATGCGCGTGGTCAAACCGGGTTTCACCAGACGGGCATAAGCGGCTTCACCAAGCACGGCTGCACCTCCACCGACATTTAAAAATGCCTTATACTCTCCCAGCTCACGGTCCTGACTAAAAAGATCCATCCTGCGTTTAATGGCATCATCCAGGTTTTCGCTCTTGATTAATTCAATGTTGTTGCGGGTGATCGCTTCACGAATAAGGTCTCTTCCACGGGGACTGAGGCGCCGCCCAATATCTGAGCCACCTCCCAGACTGGCTGCACGGGAACTAAAACTAATGATTCCTGAGTCCACCAGAACCCGCTCCATATCAAGCCAGGTGAAGTCTTCAATATTTGCTCCCCATTGCGAGGCACCTACAGAAGACAGGATGGTTGGAATGACACCCATCTCCTCCAGAGCACAAACCACTGCGAGATTTCCACCAGGCATGGAGCCAGTGACTGTCATGGCAACTGGGTCTCCACGTTGAACTCCCGCTCTGGTTAGATAGTCAACTATCATGGCAGCTACATTGGGATCCAGTACTGAAATCTTGGCATTTAGGTCACCCTCATCTGTGGTGATATAGGTAAATTGTCGCCCGATCAATCCAGTTTCATTGGGATCATTAATATTGTCCATAAAAACAGCTTCTGCC
>JAERTH010000126.1 GCA_016844955.1 Fidelibacterota bacterium
TGCTTTTCTCAACATCCTTTGCTGCTTACTCACACTGCTTTCCGGATTCAGGCTTGTCGCCTATCCCTCTCCATAATCTCCTTGATTTTGCGTTCCTCCCATGACTGTCCCCAAAATCCACCATATACACTAATTGCATGAATTAACAGCCCGATACTCCAACCAGCCAGCGGCCATATGAACCATAGGTACTCTGAGGATGTAAGTAGATTAATGACCACCAGAAATGCGTTAACAAATGTATAGGTGATAAGGTGAATATAGAATCCCTTGATTTGCTCAACCCGTTTCCTGGCATTTTCATATCTTGTTTTTTCGTCCATTCTTTTCTCCTTTATTTTGATCTAGCTCGTTATGTCAATTAGAATCGATAGCCAATATTGAATTGAAAGACAATATTCACCCCGAACTCCTCAAACATATCCCGGGAGCCAAAATTACCATTGTAGGGGTTTTCAGAGCGTTTGCTTGATGTGAAGGCTCCAGCCAGTATGTTCGTCCCAACATAGGCACCTCCAAACGCCTGGACCTGGAATCCATAGCCCCCATTCAGATAAAGATACTGATAGGTAGCAGGGTAGAAACTTTCCCTCCTGTGATATACATAATCCAGACTCGTGATCAGATACATGTTGAACTTGTTTTCAACACTATTTGGGAAATACTTGTAATTTAATTCACTGCTGACAACTTCCTGTTCCTTGCGGATGAATGGATGAAAGCCGAACGCCCATTCAAGCTGATGCTTCCCCTTCTGGTAATAATAGGTCGAGACGAGGCGGAGAGGATAAACCTCCCCGTTAACCTTGGTACTCAACTCAAGACCGAACTTTGCTGGAGAATCTGCTTTCTGTGCTTCTGCAAAAAGAGGGAATAGGAAGATTGGCAGAATTAAACATAATCGGAGCACGATTAACCTGGATTGTGTCCTATGATTCATTTTCAAGGATTCTCACAATTCGGTTATACACTTTGTTCAAGTCCAGCCAGAATAATTGCCCGCTGCTGGTGTTAACGAACTGTACAACCACAGCATCAATATCGACATGGTAGCGGGCGATGCTTGTATAGCCCGGCACCCACCCTGTATGCTCGTACTCGTAAATGGAGGTGTAGATCGCTTGTTCTTCTTCCGTGAACAAGGTGCCATCAATGAGGGCTCTGAGAAAGAGGCCTACATCTTCTGCCGTCGCCACCATAGAGCCACCAGGTCCGGTGTGATCCCAGTTTTTCAAGTCTGGATCCCAACCCACCAAGTATCCACTCATCACATCATTGGAATCCACTTCCGTGTATAAACTGTAGGTATTATTCAAGCCCAGGGGTGTGAGAATTTCATCGCGAATGTAGCGATGATGAGAGTAACCCAGTGTACGATCAAGTATTTCCCCGATTATCAAATAATTGGTATTTGAATAGGCATATTTTTTTCCAGGGCGGAAGTCTGCGCCCTCATCAAATATCAGCGCAATCGTCTTCAGATATGGCTCGTCTGTATCACTCTTAAAATCAGGATGCTCAATGTATTCCGGGATGCCACTGCGATGCTTAACCATCATTTTAAGGGAAATGGTTTCCGCATTCTCGATCCGCCCCTCAACCTCGGGGATGAGCTCCGCCAGGGTCTGGTCCAGGCTTAAGGCGCCATCCGCTACTAACTGTGCTGTCGCAGCAGCCATGTACAACTTGCTGATACTTGCAATTTTGAATAATGCATGAGGGTCAGCAGTGATCTGCTTTTCCCGATTGTCCCATCCTGAAGCGTAGAATCTTGAATCTCCTGCCTGATTCACATAGACAATGATCCCATCAAATCCACGATCGAGTGATAGTTCCAGCTCCTCTTCAACCGTATCTGACAATGGCCGCAAGCTCATCGAGCAGCCTGACAATGCAAATGCTGAACACACCATTACAACAGCCAACCCTAGTCGGATATACAGCGATCTTTGTCCTCCCAAAAATGATTCTCGTGTCATCAGCGACAACCTTTCTTCCCTGTTTCAATTCTTTCCATATGGATGAGTAGCATTAGTTCACCTGCCAGGTTTCAATCGTGCCACCAATGTGATGTCCAACCCTATTTAAAATCGAGAGATGGGTTTCACCAGGAATCACCGCTTCCATTATATCTGCGCTTGGAGAAAGGTCAACAAATTCCAATACCTTTTGAGGATCAAAAAGTTCATCTTCATCTCCAATGAAGAGTCCAAAGGGAACCCTCAATCTGGTAAATTGCTTTTTGGGACACCAGGGCGTCAGCGCTTTGGCCATATTCACAGTGATCTCCTCCACCATCCATTCCTGATTGTCTAACACGGACTGAGGATAGTTAAAATGAACAGCGTAGGCATTACCCAGCAATCGACCACCCGAAAGTGAGTTGATGATGAATTTGTGTGTTTTAACCCTGGCAAAGGAAGTGCTGTTCTTCTTTGTTGTCTCGGACTTATATCCAAACTCAGGGGCCACAAAAAAGTAGCCATCGACTTCTTCCCGTGCTTCCCAGCTGCTGTAGTTCAGTGCCAGCCCAGCCCCAGATGAATGTCCTGCCAGATAAATAGGATTGTCACCTGTGGTTTTAAGCATTCGAATAAAAGCACTAAGATCTTCCCATACCATTTCTACTGTGGGACTATCTCCACGTCGACCAAATGACAATCCATGGCCGCGAAGATCCAATAAATAGACTTCAACGTCATAATCCTCTTGAAGTGTCTGCGCGAGATGTTGATATCCCGTCTGACTATGTGCACCGCCACCATGGATAAATACCATGGTGGCCATGGCTGTGTTTTCAGGGACATAGTGATAGTAGGCCAATGCAACCTGCGAAGGCAATTGAAAATATTTTACAGTATCCGAATTTTCACTATCCTCACTTGTGAGTTCAGAGAACGAAAAGGATGCTTTCTGAAGATCATGCTCACCCAGGAGAAAACTCCAACTGAACAGGATGATCAGGAGTACGTATCTCCTTGTTAGCTTCATGATTTCCCCTCGGTTTCCATTTTCACACCCTTAAAGAGAAGCCATAAGGGGAATGCCATCTCTGCCAGAGCGATGGGGATTGCAACAAAGGGCTGCCCAGGGATATAATCTGTACTTAGAATTTGTGAAAAACTGTCGATGATGTAACCCAGGGAGGCCAGTCCAAATAATACACCAAGAACTTTAGGAAAGTAGCCCGAGATGTAGATTAAATATCCTAGAAGCACAGCATGCAATCCCAGGAATACGATCCCAAGACTAAATCCGTATTTGTAACCTTCCAGAAAGAACATCACCAGTGCGTTGAGCTGCTCAGGTTCAAAAACTGAGAGATAACTGGCACCACTCAAGAGAATCAAAACAAAGATGTTGTTGATGACATTGAATCCATGAATCGTTGTCATCGCCAATCTTGATACGGCTGAAATCAAAGAGATCGTTTTGTTTATGGGTTTGAAAATGACATATAGGATCAGAGACAGGATCACCTCGCTTAAGAGGATGAGCAGTTCACTGAATATGCCGCCTTTAAAAAGGCCAGGGTTGGCGGCAATGTTATTTGCAGTTACCGTTGCATCACCAAGTACGATTAGCGTGCCGGGTACATGGAAATGTGTGTAGATGGCCAAAACGGTGATGAGTATATACAGACCTGCTGCAATCTTTGCCAGCTTTTGAATGGACGTGGGGTTTACTTCTAATGATTTCATTATTTTTGTCCTCTAATTGTGATTGCTACATTGCCCTTTTTATGACCTAGATCGACGTAGGCATGGGCATGGGAAATCTCTTCCAGGGGGTAGCTTGTATCGATTACGGGTTTTATCTCACCAGACTCTAGAAGCTCCTGGAGGAGCAACAGATCCCTGGTTCTTTCTGCAGGTTTTCTCAGTCCAGTGGCGGCAGTTCTGGCTTTCTTACCAGACCCCATTGAGGTCAAGAGTGCATTGGTCAGAAACCCTACACTAAAACCAGCTTCCAGGAAGATCCCGCTTGATGAAAGTGATTGTTTACTGCAGGCAAAGGAGATTTTTCCTACAGCATCGAAAATGATATCATAGGTTTCACCTGATGTGGTGAAATCCTGAGTGGTATAGTCTATAACATGCTTTGCACCAAGATCCTTAACCCAGTCAACATTGGCCGAACTACAAACAGCAGTTACCTCTGCACCATAATAGTTAGCCACCTGAACCGCTGCTGCACCGACGCTACCTGATGCACCATAGATCAGTACTTTTTGACCCTCCTGAATATTTCCAGCATCTCTGAGAAAAGGCAGGGCGGTTAAAAATCCATCAACACTGCCTGCGGATTCAACATGATCCAGGTTGGATGGCTTGATAGCCAATACGCCATCTTCTGGTGAGGTGATATACTCGGCATTAGCACCAAACTTTGGTCCGGCTGTCCCAAATACTTGGTCACCTACTTTAAAGCGAGTGACATCCTTACCAAGGGCGACAACTTCGCCTGATAACTCTTCTCCAAGGATGTTGATCTTTGGTTTGCTCAGGCCGGTAAATAGCCTGGAAAAATAGGGTTCACCCTTTCGGAATAGTGCCTCTGTTGCAGTGACAGTTGTCGCATGTATTCTGATCAGAATTTCATTGTCACCCGGTGTAGGTTTCTCTACATCGATCATGGTCAAGACTTCTGGGGAGCCGTAACGTGTATACTGAATTGCTTTCATGCTATTCACACAACCTTTTTCGTGTTTATTGTTCCTGTATTGAATCCCTTAGTGATCAGCCAGATGCTCAAAACGATCTCAAAAAGTCCACCTGATAGCGCTAGCTGAACTCCATAACCGTAGCCGAAAAGTTCAATGATGGTACCGGCAATGAAAATGATGTAGCCGATGAATCCCCAGACTGGAAGGAAGCGGGGGACAATTCTGGATTGGTAGAGCAGTGTTGTCAGGAATAGTCCACCAATACCCCAAACAGCCATTCCCAACTGGTATGCGTAAAAGCCACCCTTAACACAGAGTATTCTCAAGGTCTCAAAATATTCCGGTGATTCAGAACCCATTGCATGATGGGCATCACTAAGCGGCATGAGGAGAAGTGAGAATACAGTCCCACTGATCAAAACCACAGTAGCAGAAATACCGGCGGAAAGATAGGCATACGTGTATCTCACATTGGTGGATTTGAGTATGGGAAACATTATCACAGGCAAACCTACATTCACAAAGGAGTGAATGAGTGCCGCCAAAACCACGGCCAGTGCAATACTTGATTTGTTGGCATAAATATTTGACAGACTCTCGGGTGCATCAGCAACAGAGGCGATAATACCACTTCCAGCACCATAACTAATAAAAGCGATGATGAAGAATACTCCAAAATACCTGGCTGCGAGTTTATTCGAATTCATTTTATTTTTCCTTTATCTTCTGAATTGGGATCCACTTGCTCAACTGCAATGAGTTGGAGTCCAAGATCCCGAATTCGGTTTAATATTCCATGCAGGGCAGACTGGTCGATGAGTGACCCGGTGATTTTGGTGATACCATCTTTAGAAGAAGTGGTCATACCTTCAAAGAATTGGGACCATTGGTGACTCAGGTCGCCCTGCACCCGGATTGTGTAGCTTGTTGGCCCGTACCATGTTCCCTTTGTATCCATCAATCATTTCCTCTCTTTATGGTCCTGCGGAAATCTGAATTGGATCTGCCAACCCGATTTCTCAATCACACCACATTTTAGGGGTTATGCAGTTTTCGTCAATCGTCCGAAAGGACGATTTGGGGGGATGATTTATGGATGAGTGAATTCATACCAGCATTACCCAGACGCTTTCTGTCATTTCTGTGACCATTGGTGGCGAGTGTATTCGTTTGATTGTGATTCGACTCATTCATTGTTCGGGTCATTTCTTCTGCTCGATTAAATCCTCTGATAGTCATTTTTTTATCCGTTCTTGTTTTAACGGCTTAGTCAATGTGTATGTGAATAGGCGCTCTCACGCGATTTCAAAGACAGCTTTTACGTGTCGTTTGCCACAAATCAAGTACTTCATAATTTGGAGCCACTCGCTTTGAACCCCGAATAGGGAATTACCGATTTAGGGGAAGGTGCTGATTCGAAATGTTTCCCCGTCTAATCTCCCAGATTCCAAAGGCCAGGATCAGAAGACATACAAGGATTACCCAATCGCCTAGAAGTGTATATAGCGTTTTATGCCCCTGTTTGGGGATATTCGAAATTAGTATTTTTTCGTCCGAATTGAAGTCGCTCAATTGCCCAAGGACACGGCCATAAGGATCGACCATCGCTGAAAGACCCCAGCGTGTTGACCGGATCAGACTGAAGCCACCTTCTATGGCACGAACTGCAGCCATCTGAGTATGGATGGGGTCAATTCCACGCCAGTCTGAGGATGGTACGGCCACGATATCAGCCCCTAATTTTGATATTTCTCTAGCGAGTTGTGGAAAGTCAAAGTCATAACAGATAGCTCCACCCAGTTGAACATTGTCCATGTTGTAGAGCGCATGTTGCTCTGTACCCTTGGTACAAGGCTCACCCGGGACAGGTTCATGTTTTAGATAGGTGCTCTGGATCGAACCAGTTGAGTCTATGAGAATGTATTTATTTTCATAGAAGAAGGGATCTGTGCTAAGGAGAATGACATAGCTGACAATGGCGGTGATATTTAAGGAGTCAGCAAGAGCTGCCACCTCTGTTTGAAAAGCCGTTTCTTCTTCAGGAAGGATGCCTGTTGATCCTTCTGTCCAAACCACTAACTCTGCCTCTGCCTGGCTGGCTTGACGCATGCGATCATAGATGTTTTTGCGGGTTTTGCGACGTATCTCTGAATCTGGAAGATCTGGACCACCAATTGTGGAGTTGGTTCCGACGGTAGCCACAGTCACGCTTTCATACTCTGTATCATCAGCGTGGGTCAGCCGCATGGTACCAAAGAGGCTAAGGATGAGTATGGGTATGACAATTTTTAGCAGCCGTTTGTTTGAGTACCCATCCCGGATACCTAAATAAAGCTGGTAGGAAATGAAATAGATGACATAGGATAGGATCCAGAGACCGCCAATGGAAACAATTTGGAGCCATATGGGATTATTGATCTGTGTATAGGCAGCCGATCCCCACGAGGCAAAAGGGGTAAAGCTTGATTGCAGCCATTCACCCAATACCATGAGTGCTGGAAAAATCCAAGCTGCGGTTCTTCTCTTCAGAAAGGGAGTGAAGGCCAGATAGGAAGCAAATCGAAAAGTAGCAATTGGTAAACCATAGCCGATGGCGATAAACCAGGGAAGAGGTGCGGATACTATTTTCAGAGTAGCCAGGGTCCATCCCAAAAACAGGAATCCATAAAGGAGTGCTTTGGAGCGGAAGCCACGAGAGCTTTCCAGGTAAATGAGTATGGGGATTGTTTCCAGGAAAATAAGGAATCCCAATCCGAATCTCATGTGAGTTGCAGCTGTAAGAAAGGCTGCGATTACAAGCAGGTAGACAGGTTTAATTGTTTTCACATGATCTCCTAACATTATGTGTTAACTGAACACTGTTCAGTTTTAATTAAAAAAAATTAGTCGCTGATGCTATTCACAAAACGCGATAACATGCGCTTCTCTATAGAAGCAAAGTCGGTTTCATATCCTTTTAAATGGGTGAGTTGCATCATGACATGGCCGTGAAGAAATACCCAATACGTATAGCATATCTCTTCCACCCCCACATTTTCGGCGGGGACAAGTTGTTTACTTTCCACCAATTTGCTGACTAGCGTAAAAAGAATCATATAGGCCGAAGTCTCTGGCGGGGAATCACTTTCGCCTTTTCTCCCAGATGAAAAGGAGGTGAACAACAACAGGTAGTCTTCCGGTTGGTTTTTGGCAAATGCGATATATTGAGCTCCCAGTGCAACAAGATCATCAAGATTATTACCCTGGGTGATTAGAGCTGAGTGCAGATCCTTTTCAATCTGGAGGGCGATTGTTTTAAGAATGTCTTCTTTATTGGAGAAGTATTCATACAGGGCTGCTGGGCTGTAATCACAGATAGCTGCCAGTTTTCTGAGTGAAAATTTTTCAACACCACTTTTCCGAATCAGTTTTTTTGCTTCGGAGAGGATATAGCGCCTGTTTTTTTCATGGCGACGTTGTCGTGTTGTTTTCTCTGCACCTAACATTGAATACAAACTAAACACCGTTAGGTAATATGCAAATATTTATTTTTTCATCAGTACAAATTAATTGGAAAGGCTCTGCCGGGTCACTCAAGCCGATTTCTCAATCACACCACATTTTAGGGGTCATGGAAAAATCGTCAATCGTCCGAAAGGACGATTTAGGGATGAGTGATTTTTCACCAGCATGGGCTAGTGGACATATACAATCCTGATAGTCAGGATGTTAGGGTGTATTAAATAGTGGTAGAGTATTTAGAGAACTTGAAGTGTGAAGCTATGGTCTGGTTCTAAAGCAGCCCTAATTCTTTGGCCCGTGCAACCGCTTCTGTTCGACTGTGAACCTCAAGTTTAGCATAGATGTTTCGAAGATGTGTCTTGATAGTACTCATGGATACAAATAAGGCTTCAGTAATTTTCTGATTAGATAATCCAGCAGCAATATACTCCAGCACTTCCTGCTCACGCTGGCTCAGGTGTTCTTCAGAGCGTGTCTCTTTGGGAGTAACTTTTTGGAGCTTGAAAGCCCTTAAAATTTGCTTCACATATTCTTCCAGATCAGGTGGGACACTATTTTGAAGCGCTTCCATAATCTTGATGAGCGCGTTTCCCTCATCAATAAAAATGCGGATAAACCCACCAGGTTTTGCCAACTCAAGTGCTTCAAGCAGTACCTTTTGGGCCTTCTCATTTTGATCCAGGGCATCTTCAATCAGCGTTTGCAAGATGAGGACTTCCAGGAGTGAATCCTTCAGCTGAATTTCTTCGAGTTGCTTGCGGGTGGAGGCTAAAAGCGACTTGGCAGAGGATGTTTCCCCCTGATTGAGGCGGAGACGAACTGTGCTCAGGGGAAGATCTTGTGATGAGAGAATATTGTCAGCTTCATCCAGTTTGCCCTGCCGAATATAGAGCAGACTTCGCAGTCCAGCGAGCCTGGGCAGGACATGTATGAAATTCAGTTTTGCAGCATATTTATCTGCCGCGTTCAAACTGGCCGCTGCTCCCGAGAAATCCATTTCACCCATTTTTACGTGGGTCATAAACATGCCATGGGTTACTACCGTGTCACCGGTTTCTATTTGTTTACCCAGTTCATTGGCCTGCTCACCATGTTGGAGGGCAGATACCGTATCATTCCACTGATAGTGCACTCGGGCCAGACCCATATGTGCTTCGCAGGCCATGAGTTGAGGAATCTCTCCAATTTTTTTCAGGGCGAACTGATAGTGTCCGAAAGCCGCTTTTAGTTGAAGTTCTTTTTCACTGATTTGACCAAGACTGATGGCCGCACCAACAGAATAGATATTGTCGCCCATGGACTTACCCATAGAAATTACTTCAAGATGCGAGGCTTTGGCAGACGATAAATCACCCAGGAGCTGATGAGCGTATGCCAGAGCGAAAGTACTGGCGGTTCGAACACAAATATTTTCAGGATCAACCAATTCAAGCGCCAGTGTGGATTGAGATACCATGGTCTCGGTGTCGTGAAAATTAAGAGCGCTCAAGCCTCTGATGCTGGCAATCTGTCCTTCAAGGTCCTGGAAACCCGCTTCCGGTCCCGAAGCATGCAAAGCTGCTTCAGCTGATTGCAGTTGCGGCTCTATGTTGCTATTCTTGCCTGAAAAGACCTGAGCCCAGGCATATAGCAGCCAGAGTGAAGGTCGCTTGTTTAATGTATCAGTTTCCAATGACTTCAACCAATTCAGGATAGCAATGGCATCGCCCCTGAGATACATGGGAGAACCCTGGGCATGAATCAGTCTTTCTGCACGATCAAGATCATTTGCCTTGGCTGCATGGTGGAGGGCTTCAATTTCGAAACCCTGGTCTTCATACCACGTGCTGGCGCGAATGTGTAAAGCATCTATTGTCACTTCTGAAGATTCAATTGAGGGGGTAGTGGTCTGCAGCATTTGACGTAACAATTCAGCAAAGAGGTGATGATAGCGGTACCACTGTCGTTGATTATCCAGCGGTACAATAAACAGACCGGTACTTTCAAGGTCAGTGAGAATATTTTGGCTACCTGGTTCACCGGTAACAACGTCACAGAGGTCCTCGGATAAACGATCCAGAATGGATGTCTGGAGCAGAAATTTCTGAATATGCGACGGCTGAAGGTGGAGCACCTCTTCGGCGAGATAGTCTACAATGTGTCTATCATTACCTGTAAAAGTTTGAATAAAAGATGAGATGTTGTCACGATTGTTCATTGATAGGGCAGCCAATTGCAGACCAGTAATCCAACCTTCGGTGCGGGAGACAATTCTACTGATATCCTCAGGGGATAGATCCAACGTCTTGATCTTGTTGAAGTATTCCGTTGTTTCATCCCTGGAAAAACCAAGATCTACTGCTCGAAACTCATTGAGTTGATGTTTGCTCCGTAATCGAGCCAGAGACAGGGGCGGATCTGCGCGACTGGAAATCACAAGGCGAATATGAAGGGGGAGATGTTTGAGCAAGAATTCAAGGATGTCATGAACTTCTTTGGAGGTGACAAGATGATAATCATCCAGCACGAGCACCATCTCAACTGAAGATGATGCGATGTCATTGATCAAACTGGTCAGGATTAAATCCATACCAGGAGGCTGAGGTGATTGAAGGAATGACAGTGCGGTTACACCCAGCGTTGATTCAACTTTCTGGAGTCCAGAAACCACATAGGTCATGAAGCGAATGGGGTCGCTATCCTGCATATTTCATGAGGGAGATAAAAAAGGCGATTGTTGAGATTATCCTCTCATTTTCTCTGATTCGTCTATGGGATCACTTTTCGTGAGCTCAGATAACCATTTTATCTGCTAAACATGAGCAAAAAAAGTTATCACGACTCTACTTTTGTATGAGATTCTGTAAAACAAGGCAAAGAGTTTTGACCCTCCGGGAAAGAACTGGAGATTTACTATTCCTGTAATGTTTTAAGGAAGGTTAAAGAATGATTATCCTGGATCTAACCGAAGCTGAACTTTTCTGAACAACGCCTTCAATGGATAAGCCGATGATAAATGAAAACGAACCCGGCGGGTGTTCCTTGTGATGACAGCACCAACTTTGAATAGCTTTAAACGGATTGTATTACAGGTCGCATTCTTCAGCTCAGTATCGAATAGAGCTACTCGTCTAATGGTCTCCACCAGTACATAAGCCAGACTCGATAATAGAAGCCTAAACTGATTGGGCCACCACTTACTGCAGGAAGTTCTGTCTGCAAACAGATCCAGCTGTTGTTCCTTGATCCGGTTCTCCATCTCACCTCGATGACAGTAGACCTCATCATAAAGTTCCTGTGGACCTCCAGACATATTGGTAACAACATACCGGGTGTTGGGTCCCAAGTGGTTGTGCTCAGCTTTAATGATTATACGCCGTTCCTTCTTCCAGGATAAAGCACCATATGTTAGATCTCTAAACAGACGTTGCTTCTCTCTTGTTTCGTCAAAGTCAGTAGCTGATTGGTCAATAAGGTCAGCTGCCATTGTCTCAAGCCGGCTGTTCTTCGTATATCCAACGATATAGTCCACATTATTCCGTTCTTTTTCACACCAGGTCAGAACATGGCGACGACAGAAGCCTCCATCAGCCCTGAAAATAATCTGAACATTCGGCCATTCATTACGGAGTCGTTTAACCAACAAACTCAAGATAGCACCAGCATGTCTGGCACCATCTATTTTACTGGGACGCAGGTAGCTTACCAGCAACTGTTTATTGCAAAACACATAGAGTGGTAGAAAACAGTAATGTCTGTAATAACCATGATAGAAACGTCCTGATTGATTCCCATGGACTTCATCATCAGTTGCATCAAAATCAAGGATCAACTTTTCTGGCGGGCTATCAAAAGACTGGATAAACTGCTCCATAAAAACTTCATGGATAGCGCCAGCCATATCTCTATCAGCATAATTCTCAAACCTGCACAGAGTTGGTGCGGATGCTAACAGGGTATCTCTGTTCAGAGATGTTTGGATGGCTGGGTCGAGACGTAGATCAGTGTGATCGTTTAAATCTTCGTATCCAAGACACAGGCTAAATACCCGTTGACGCAGCAGTGATTCAATATCATGGATACAGGATGTAGAACGACGTGGATCAGGCAAATGCTTGGCTACTTCGTGCAATAAGCCCAGCTTTTGATCTGCTTGCTGAAGATGAAGGCTACCACCATCACTGGTCACAGATCCACCTTTAAAATCAACTTCAACTTTGCGTCGTTTACACCTTGGGAATTGGATTACTTCAGAGTTACATTGTGTCACGGCGAGGCTCCTCCTTATTTGCTGTCTAAGTACCAACAATATAAAGAGTTTATGTAGCTTCGCCGTACTTTCTTATGAAATATTCAGGCTATCGTCCTCATCAAGTGAAATCCAGGCTGTCTCATATTCAAATTTGTGAATCCATTCGCTGAGCAGGGTGGTTTTGCCAAATCCTGCCGGAGCTGAAATCAGTGTCAACTTGCTCTGCTTGCCCTGGTTCAAACGTTCAATCAGGTGATCCCGATTGACAACTTCTGTTTGAGTCGGGGGAATGAATAATTTGGTGGCAAGTATGATAGGCGACATAGTTAGACCTGGTCGCTCTTAGGGTGGAACCATGAAGTTAGGTAGAATTGAGATGCTAAGATTTGAATCATATTTCCCCTAATGAGACAATTACGGTCACAATCTATTCCAAAAACAGGGAAAACCTAGTTCACTAACCCCAGCTAATTTCTATACCTGAATGACAATTATTTATAGATGAGTTTACACCCGTAGAGCTTTTACTACGCAGCAGACTATATGTCCTTAGCCCTCATAAGGTAGGCTAAAGCATTACTCGCGAGGGAATAGATATCCCAGGTCTATTGCCGCCTATGAAGCCTTTTCCATTTTCAGCTCAATGGGTTCCTTCGTGTAGCAGAATACCCCACAATCCAGGCAGCGCTTGGACTCATACTGGGCATCCTTTTCATCTATAGTGCCTTCGACCTCTTTGAAGGTACCCAGGCGATCTTCAAGGCAGATCACTGATTCATGGATTTTGGGTGTGGTGTTCACACCCATGATGGAGTCATGGAGGGAGCCGTAAATGAAATCTCGTTGCTGACCCTCAATCGGTGGAATCTCTCCTTCTGTCATGTAATAATGGACTGAACGTGCCACATAGCGTCCGGCTGCAATGGCCTCGACTGCCAGCCCTGGTCCGGTGAAGCAGTCACCAGCTGTAAAAACCTCAGGGACATTGGTTTGCAATGTGTCTTCTTCCGCATCGATAGTATGCCAACGGGTTTCTTTGAGTGCAAGGTTCATTGGTTCGTTATTAAATTTCAGATCGGGAAATTGTCCAATAGCCTGGATCACCGTGTCACATTCAATAACCCGTTCTGAACCCTCGATAACGACAGGACGGCGGCGACCATCTTTGTCGGGCTCACCCAGCTTCATAGAGAGTACTTCAAGACCGGTAACTTTGCCCGATTCTCCCAGAATCCGATTGGGTGCATTGAGGAATGCGAATTCAATGTTTTCTTCTTCTGCTGCTACAATTTCGGCGGGATTCGCAGGCATTTCATCCCGGGAGCGGCGGTAGACAATGGTTACCTTTTTAGAGCCCAGACGGAGGGACGAACGAGCTGCATCCATGGCCGTGTTTCCACCACCGATAACAACCACACTTTTTCCAGCAGTTGGCAGGGTTTCCTCCTGGAATTTCTCCAGGAAATTGATACCGCTATACACCCCTTCCAGGTCAGCCCCTTCGATTTTCAACTCATGTTCAGCCCAGGCTCCAACTGCCAGAATTACGGTATCGAAACCTTCTGCCTTGAGTAGTTCAAGGGTGAAGTCCTTTCCGAACTCTACATTTTTGGTGACCTTTATACCTAAGTCCAGAATGCCCTGAATTTCCCAATCCAGTATTTCCTTAGGAAGCCGGTATTCAGGAATACCATAACGGAGCATTCCACCCAGCTCCGGTTTCTGCTCAAAGATCTCAACCTCATGTCCCAAGCGACGAAGGAAGTAAGCTGCGGAAAGCCCTCCCGGACCACTTCCAACAATGGCCACCTTTTTACCTGTGGAATGGGAGATAGGAACTGGCAAGTGCTTTCCAGAGGCCATTTCCCAGTCTGCCACAAAACGTTTGAGGTAATTGATGGCAACGGGTTCATCCCCAATACTGCGTCGACATGCCAGGGCACAAGGCTCGGGGCAGACTCTCCCACAAACCAGTGGCAAAGGATTACGCTCCTTAATAGTCAACAGTGCCTCGGCATATTTACCTTCCCTGATAAATCTGATGTACTTTGGAATATTTATCTGGGCGGGACACTTCTGACGACAGGGAGACAGGCATTCTGTATAGCGATTCCAATGAAGGATTTTAGTTTTTTCCGAAATGATGGATATAATACCTTTGGGGCAGGCGCGTACACATTCACCGCATCCTACACAGCGTTCAGGATTAAATATGGGCAGACCCTCAGACCCCATCTTGATGGCTCCAAATTGGCAGGCCTGGACACATGTCCCCAATCCGATGCACCCATGATCACATTCCACGGGACCACGGTAATGCTGCATGGCTGCCCGGCAATCATCAAAACCAGAATAGATGTATTTCTTGGATGCCCGATTGCCACCTGAACAGTCTGGAGCCGCTATCTCGGGTTCGATATTCACATCCCCCAGGCCCAGATATCCAGCGATTTCACTGGCAGTTTCCAGACCGCCTACTACACAGATGTTCGCTGGAGCAGAGCCATCCACCAGGGCTTCAGCACAGGAGGCGCAGCCAGCGTACCCACAGCCACCGCAATTGGCTCCAGGGAGTAAATCCAAAACGTGTTGAATGCGTGGATCTTCGTCTACATGAAAGACTTTTGCTGCTATTCCAAGTCCCACTGCTGCTATGGTGCCCACGCCTGACATGACCAGTATTGGTGTTAACATTTGATCCGGTCCATTTCTATGCTTTTAATATTAGTCAATTTTTTATTGGTCAAGATTACGCCGTCCTAATTCACCATTCCGCTGAAACCCATAAATGATAATGACATGATGCCTGCCGTTACCAGGGCGATAGCTGTGCCCTTCATGAAGCTGGGAACATGTGAGATGAAAAGTCGCTCACGGATGCTGGCAAACAGAATGATGGCCAGTGTAAAACCGGCTGCACTCGATATTGAAAATACCACCATCTCCCAAAAGCCGAACTCGTGCTTGATATTCAACAGCGCAATACCCATGACAGCGCAATTGGTGGTAATCAGCGGTAGATAAATTCCCAGTGCATTGTAGAGGGGTTTACTGAACTTCTTCAAAAATATTTCTACGAATTGAACCAGGGAGGCAATGATCAGAATAAAAACCAGGGTCTGCATATACTTGAGTCCCAGAGGCTCTAGGAGATAATAGTAGACCAACCAGGTGAAAATGGAGGCCAGTGTGGCCACAAAAATAACGGCTGCACCCATTCCCAGGGAGGTTGATAATTTTTTGGAAACACCGCAAAACGGGCAATTCCCCAGATATTGGGCCAGCAGAATGTTGTTGACAAAAATTGCGCTAATCGCCAGGAGTACTAAGTCCATTTCCATGCCCCTTATTTCTGGATTACGTTTTCGCCGCGCCAATGGCTGAAGGCATTCATAAGACCTAAAAGCAGACCCAGGCAGATAAAGGCTCCCGGGGCTTTAATCATAAAAGCAAAAGGCTCAAATTCAGCACTTGCCAATGACATCCCAAACCAGGTGCCAGCTCCCAGCATTTCTCTGATACTACCCACTACGGTGAGCGACATGGTAAAGCCCAGCCCAATACTCAAACCATCCACTGCTGAAAGGAAAGGCGTATTGCGGGATGCAAAGGCTTCGGCTCGACCCAGAATGATGCAATTTACCACGATTAAAGGGATATATATTCCTAACTGTTGTGATAGCCCGAAGAAATAGGCCTGCAGTATCATTTCAACAATGACCACCAGGGTGGCAATGATGACGATGTAGCTGGCAATTCGGACCTTGTTCGGAATAACATTTCTCAGGAGTGAGATGACCAGATTTGAAAAAATAAGTACAAAGGTCACTGACATCCCCATACCCAGACCATTGTTGGCAGATGCAGTAACAGCCAGAGCAGGACATAGGCCCAATACCAATCTGAAAGGGGGTAAGTCTTTCCAGAAGCCGTGTAGCAGGACTGATAAAAAACGAGACATTATAATAAACCTCAACTATCCAATTGGGTTTGATCAGCAGCATCCGACTGTTGGATTAAGTCACTGATCTGATCTTTTGAGTTCATATATGCGGAGAGGGCTTTTTGCGAGCCTTGAATGACTGCCTTGGTTGAATAGGTGGCACCACTTATTCCATCAATTGTGCCGCCTTCATTTGTTAATTGGATGGGGCCATGAGCGGGCAGCCCGAGCCATTGGTTCCGAAAAGCGGACTTTTCAATCTGTGAGCCAATCCCAGGCGTTTCCTGATGTTTGATAATTTCCAGACCCAGTAGTTTGTTAGATTCCATATTGACACCCAGCATAACTGCGATATCACCACCATAACCACCTTTGCCAATGGTCTCAATGGCCAGTCCACATACTGTTCCAGATTCCTGTGAATAGAATACCACCATTGACCCTTCGGGTGTATCGATGGTCAGTTTATGACCCAGGATATCATTGGCGGGTTGCTGTAGTAGTAGTTCAAGGGCCGGTCCCCGGACAAACAAATCATTTTGCTGCTCAATCCGATCGGCCAGTCGAGTGCGTACGGTTGCCAGGCTGCCAGCTGAGATACCGCAGATTAGACCCAACACCAGGACCAGCTTTGCTATTTCACGCATGAGTTTCAAGCTCCATTCCACGAATTCCAGGGGTTATTCGATCCACAAGCGGTGCCACAAAATTGATGATCAAAATGGTAAAGGCGATTCCATCGATGTGTGACGAAAACGACCTGAGCAGCACCAGTAACACGCCTCCCAAAAGACCGTAGATTAGCATGGGGATAGGATTTACGGGCGAGGTGGTGGATTCAGTTGCCAGGAAGAATGCCCCCAACAGGGTGCTGGCTGAAAGCAGGTGGAATAGTGGGGAGGCTGATAGACCGGGATCAATCAAATTTAAAATTGCACTCATGCCCACGACTCCCAGAATAAATGCGGTAGGGATATGCCAGCTGATTGCATTCATGAGGAGGAGCAGGATGCCCCCCAAGAGAATAAAGAGTATCTGTCCATTCCCGATGGCAGCCACTTGATTCCCCATGAGCAGATCCTGCCAGCTGAATAGCGCTTCTCCGTGTTGCCCATAGGTTCTGGATATCTGCAGCACATCTATCATGGGAACGTCCCAGTCAAAATGGAGGAGTGCTTTGGTATTATCAAAGTGCTGTGGCCAGGAAATATGCAGCATGGCATAGGTCAGCATCACGGGATGTGCTGGATAGGCACCAATCCCACCAAAGAGTTTTTTCCCGATGAAGATCATGAGCAGACAACCCGTTACAATCAGCCACCATGGAGTACCAACAGGGAGCATAACTGCCAGCAGAATTGCCAGAGGAACACTACTCCAGTTTGTTACCGGATCTTTGGTTTTTATGATCAGGTTTGCTGTGGCATCAGCAAGAACGGATGTTGCTATGCACAGACAGTATATTTCTAGAGCGGATGTTCCGAAGCGGTAGACACTGGCACTAATGACAGGTATGAGGGCAACTACCCATATCTGCTGAAGTCGTGCAATGCTGATCCCACTCTTCCAGTGGGGACTCGATGCTACATTCAATTTTTGGGGTGTGTTCATTTTTCTGATTACCATATTGATTACAAAGTTTAACGAACTGGACTAAGGGACGCTGGGCTGGGCACACATATGAGCACAGACCACACTCGGTGCATAATTCGGGATGAAATTCCTTGGCAGAATTGAAATTATTGAACTCCACATAGCGCCCGATGAGATGGATCTGAAGGTTTACCGGGCAATTCCGTGTGCAGGCACCACAGTTGATACAACTTTCACCTGAACCACTGGCGATCTGATCTTCTGCAATGAGATGAATGCCATCAGTAGAACGGGTTAGTGGCGTTAAGTCATTGAATTGTGCAATGCCCTTCATGGGTCCACCTGCAATGATACACTCGGGTTTGTGTTTTGAAAATCCTGTGAATTCCAGTACTGACCTGATTGAACTGCCATGGTGAATCCGAATGGTTCTTTGTTCAGCGGGAGCCTTATTACTGACAGTGAGATGTTTGGTTGTAAATGGTTGACTGTCTTCAATTGCAGCCATGAGAACCAGCAAGCGTTCAATTGAAATCACCACTGCTCCCTGAAGGGCGTAGTCCCGATCATGATCAAACCTGATGTTTAATAATTTGGGGATATTTGTATCCAGCAGGCGTGCAGAATATTGAGGGGCAACCGATTTAAGCTGAATGTTTTGAGGCAATTGTCCTTTTATCTGGAGACTGGCTTGTCTGTCAGTGAGCAGAGTTTGGGTGGCGTTGGGCAATATCTTTTTTAGAAGATTGAATCCCTGTACGACAGCATCAAATTTCTGAATCAGCAAGTTATACTGAATATAAATACCCGGTTCTTCGTCATACCCGACAACCACCAGATTGGTAATGACTTCAGGTGTGTGATTAACGGTAACTGAATCAATAGCCAGGGGTAGCCAGGGGGGATGAATGCCCAGTGCTTTCAATTGATCATCAAAGGAGGCCTGGTTCCGACTTACACCATATTGATCAAATATTTCATCTGTTGAAACGATGTCCCCTGCGCCTCGGGTTATACACACAGCGGGTACGTGGACCCCCTTCTCAGACCAGACGGGTTTGATATCAAAAACCTTTCCGCTGATAGGGGTATGGAGACAGACGCCCATACTGTTACGGGCGATGATTTGATTCTGTCGCACCTGATCACCGATTTCCACCTGCCATGAGTACAGTTCCCGTTGGGTGTAATCCATGGGAAGCACAACATAGTCAGGCGCAGGCATGTTCAGGACCTCATCGTCGACCAGCTTGACAGTGGGTGGCTTGTTGAATAATTGAGTGAGCGGATTCATTTACATTTTCCTGGGGAAATAATTGTGAAGGCTTGGGTCAGATTCTCAATTCAGGTGGCAGCTTTGGCATTCCCAGTCAGCAGCGGTCTTTCCAAAAATTTGAGCATCTAATTGTTCATGACAGTTGACACATTGGAGATGATATACTGAACTGATGGTTTGTTCTTGGTGACAGCTCATGCAATCATCCTCATGGATTTCGAGCAGCTCTTCATGAGAAACTTGCAGGTCAGCATAATCTTCATCACCATCTTCGATGTCATGACAACTGGAACAAGTGGATGTACTGGATGCTTCATCTGCTGTCTGGGTGTGACATTGACGACAATTCTGGGGTTCGCGAACATCGTGTACTTCATGGCAGTAGCCACATTCATGATCATCGATTTCCTTGAGTTCAGCGTGGGAAAAATCATCAGCGCTTACATCGTCATCATGACAGTCAACGCATTCGCTGATAAGATCCGCACTATAGAGGTGATGATGACAGCTTTCGCAGCCATCGGAATGATCGGAATGTTGTTCATGGTTGAAGAGAACGGCTCCCCCGGAGTTGGGAAAGTACAGGCGTTTGGGTGCGGTTTCGGGCGTTTGTCGGTAGGCTGCAATGGCCAGGGTACCGCATACAATCACCAACAGAATCAAGCCGACTTGATTGAGCTTAAACTTACCACTCATCACTGTCCTCCAGCATGATGCGCGAACTATCATCCGCTGCCATGGCATGCCAATGACAACCAATTTTGGTACAGATAAAAAACGAGACCCTTGTATTTCCCACACCCACGATAAAGCCTGCGACCTGGGAATCGCCATGTTCGCAGGTTTCACCCTGGATGATCAGTGATTTTTTGCAATGAGGACAAACCACATCCTGCATCCGTTCACCTTCAGGGAGATAAATATTGGTCTCGCGCGTAAAGTTATTCAGATAGGGGCTGAGATCGAGGATACCCCGTTCTCCAGCAGCATTTTGAACCTGTAGCGAGAGTTTATCATCATGGGTTAATTCTGCGTCACAATGGGGGCAGAAGGATTGTAGGAAGGTGCCA
This sequence comes from Fidelibacterota bacterium, assembly GCA_016844955.1. Classification (GTDB taxonomy): domain Bacteria; phylum Fidelibacterota; class UBA8477; order UBA8477; family JABMPR01; genus JABMPR01. The sequence continues at coordinate 20,281 of JAERTH010000126.1, forward strand.
GTGGTCAATCGTGTTCGGTTATTGTAGTTGTGGGGTTGCCAGACGTGGCGTTGCCACCGATTACCTGATGATTCTTTTTTTTCAGACATGGGATTTCCGGTTAAGTGTTCGGATCAATTTCATGGTGGCACAACAGCCAATTTGCGTGCCAAAATGGACATATGTTCATTTATTTATTGACAATAATTGCTAAAAGTGAAATAAAATGACCTCTTGCTATGGATGGTGTATAAAGTGTAATACTATCACAATAATTAACTATCAAACAAACAACAATAGACTGTTAAATATAAATAGTTGATAAATATGAAATAAACTAATAATTGGATATATGATATGCGCAAGTAGTCGAAATTGCTTTGAGAAACTGGCTTCATCTCTGCCCATGGGATGGTTGGAATTTGAATTTATAACCGGCTCTAATGGCGTTTTTGAGAGTCGGATTCTAAAAAATGATAATGGGAAAAGTGGACAGCAAAGCCCCCATTCCTGCTGGTTGATAACCAAAACCTGAAGGCGAGGATCATTCGCTCACCGGTCTTTGCGAGGAGGAACGACGAAGCAATCTCCTGAATCAGATACGGAACCTCGAGAGTGCGTAGCATGTGGAGGCTTCGGCGAGCGCAGCCATCGGACATTGAACCTGCCTGTCTGGACGTTGCTCAGGGAGCGTAGACTGGCCTAAATGTCCACATTCCTAACTCAAATGTCGTTCACCAGGACGGGCTTGTGGTATTTCCCCCTGTATCAATCACTTTACACCCCAAATGCAACCCAAAGAAAAGTCTTTGCAACCTCCTCGGTGGTCACGGATAGCAGAGTCCCCATATCTTAATCCCAACAGTTTTCAACAACGAAACAGGAGGGAGAGATGAAACGAATGACACTAATAACACTGGCAATGGTATTGATCACATCAGCTACTTTTGCCCAGGAAGTCAATGGCGATCTATCGGTTATCAACGGCGTTAAGGTCTATCGGGTTTGGGGGGATCATTATGAACGCGGATTTGCCCAGGGCTATCTCATGGCCGGAGAAGTTCTAGAGGCTTTTGACGGGATGATGTTGGATTTTTTCTACACATTTTATGCTCGGGATTATGAACAAGCCCACCTGTTCTATATGGAAAACTATACAGTTGAAGAAAAGTATACTCAAGAAGCAACGGGTGTCATTGATGGTATTCAGGCTGCAGGTGGTTCATTGTATAGCGACAACCTGGAACGCGAAATAGATGCGACTGATATTTTGGCCTATGCTACAACAGCAGATTTGGTGCTGGCTCCTTACGCGAACACCTCATCGCTGGGTGGGAATAATTTTTGTTCCACACTATGCAGTTGGGGAAGTGCTACCCTAAATGATCCAGAGTTAAGCGGTGGGATGGTAGTTCTCAGGAATATGGATTTACCTCTTCAAAATTACTATTCCCATGATCTATACAACTTGACCATTCATTTCCCTGAAGAAGCGGATGAGTTGAAATGGGCACACCCCTCATTTGTACCAGGATTTATCTCAGTTCCATCTGCGATCAACGAAAAGGGCTTTGCCATCTTTAATAATGATGGTAACGTTTTTACCAACTCCAATCTAGATCAATTATATCCAACGCAATTAGTGCTTCGTAACTGTATTGAAGTAAATGATGGAAACGGGGATGATAGTTATGATCTGGATGATTTTGTCTGGCTAAGAGATCTACATAACTATCTGTATACTTCCATAGTTACCTGTGTTGCCCCCGACTCAGCTATTATTCTTGAAACCAACAATGCAGGGGGAACCCAAAGGGGGGTTCATGAAAACACCGTTATCAGTGGTAACAATCTGGCCGCTACAAATCATTTCAGAGAGCTGTATTCACCTGCGGCTTGTCAGAGATACTTGAATATTGCAGATTCACTCAGTGTAGATAGCAGTATGGGTATCCAACGCAACTGGAATCTGATGCAAGGTGCCGCCGGAAATGCAACTTCTATTCAGACAATGCAATACAGCCCCTCCACACGCACGCTCAAGTATGCGCATGTTGGGGAGGGTCAAGGACCATCACACATGAATGAGCCGGCTGTTTTTAATACGGATTTTCTGTTCTCACAGACACCGGTTATCACTGCATCGGCAGCCATTCCCCAGGGTGATAGTCTGCAGGCATATGTACAGATTTCCAATCCCCTGGAAAATCCGGTTGAGGTGTGGGCTTATCTGAAGAATTCAGCAGATGTTATTCTGGACTCAGTTCAAATGATGGATGATGGTCTACACGCTGACGGCGAAGCAAATGACAACAAATTCGGTTTTGAGTTAGAACTGCTTTTTCCTCGAGGTGAGTATGTCATGGAGTCTATTGTCAATAATCTGGACTCCGGGTACGTTCATTCAAACCAGTCTGACTTCAGTTATGACGGCTATGTATCAACCGAAAAGAATCTGATGCCACTGTCATATAGGTTGGACGAGAATT
>JAERTH010000127.1 GCA_016844955.1 Fidelibacterota bacterium
GGAGGTATTGGCATCCGTGAGCGTCACATCTGACCCTGCGGTCTGTTCCCATAGGTATGAAACAATTGTACCATCACTGTCAGTACTTCCACTGCCATCCAGTGTAACTGTAGCTCCACTTTCAACGGTTTGATTGCTGCCGGCGTTGGCGACTGGTGGAAAATTTGCACCGGGATCAAAGGTCTGATTGGTGTTCACAGCGCCGGGAGAAAAGGGGCCGTACTCCCAGGGAGAGCCATCCATACCAATTCGGCTCATGGATGAATCTGCACCGGCAAAATCCCCCTCAGCGGTTTCCATGGGGTTACCGTCTTCATCGGTCATTTCACCTTCATAGGCGATTGCATCAACAATAACGCCACCAACTTTTAGTACAATTGCATCTGGCGCACCGTTTTGAATTAAATTTGTGGCTGGCCAGCCTGCAGGTGTAATATCAAGGTTTGCTACACCGGCGACACCCACAACGTAAAAGCCAAAACCATTACTTTCATCAGCCAGAGTAATACTACCCAAATCTGCTGTTTGATAGATCGCATCATTATTTCCATTAACTAACTCAACGACAACCGAATCGTAGGTTCCAGCTGGTCCGGCCAGCTCTAAATACTCAGTCGCATCAGTACCAGCTTGATCATAATCGATCTCATTAATGAAGAGTTGGCCAAACATTGTTGAGGCCATCAGGCACAGGATGAGTATCCCTTTTAAAGATTTCATAATTAAGTCCTTTTTTATCCCATATTTATAATTGAATATGTCGCAGAATAGATGGTGTTCATTTTCATTGGACAGGGATTATAACCCAGGACGAGTGCTCATCCAAGACAGATCAGGCTTCACATGAAATTCTAATACAATTGTGAACTATGGATTACCACTGGATATTGGGTAAAAAGTGGGTGCGCAAAATCTTGCGCACCCACCAATAATGAATATTTATTTGCTATTATCTTCATTCCAGCCAAAATGACAAAACAGATAGGGCGCTCCATAACTGATCCAGGCTCCCAGCAAAGTATAGCGGATAAACATGGCCATATCAGTGGTGTAGCCAATGGTGATAAAGACCTGTTTCAAACCCATCCAGATGACAATGATTCCAACCATCCCCAACACCAACTTGGACAGAATCAGACCCATCCCCGGTTTAAAGCTGCAGGAAAGATATTTCTTTTCATGAAGATAGCCTGCCAGAAAACCGATAAAGGCAGCACCCCCTTTGATGGCAACTTCGGACAACTCAGGCACTAGCATGAATAAACCCATCAACAGCACAAAGATGATCATACTCTGGCGGGTAGGTCCAAGATAGAGCCAGGCCGAAGGTTTTTGCTTCAATAGCCAGGCATAGGCAAGCAGAGTCAACAGTCCAATAAAAAAGCCACCCAGGACATCAGTAGGAAAATGGACACCCAGATATACTCTGGAAAAGCCCACGCCTAGAATAAGTAAGCCCGAAATGAGATAAGCGCGACGGTCTTTTAACTCATAAGCCAACCAGCCCCACAGTACCATAGCCCCTTGTGAGTGACCACTGGGAAAGGACCAGTCCTCTGCATGAACAAGGTGTTCAATAGTCTCTGGACGCGGCACCTGAAAGATGCCCTTGAAAATGGCATTGAGAACAAAGGTAAACAGCAGAACCATACCGGTCCGCCCCATCACCTCTTTTCGCCATAGCCAATATGCCAGAGGTAGGAATAGCAGAAAAAATTCCTCGTCTCCCAGAAAGGTAAATATTTTCATGATCGGTGTCAGCCAGTCAGCCCGAATCGATAAAACCCACTCCATGCCATCCTCCTGTTTGAATACTTAGATGTTATAAATTAGCTCCAAAGCCAACAAGAACTATCACGATTTTTGAACCATAATTTATTCCAAACGATATCAAGTCAGGAGGTGGCTGAGCCCGCCGAAGCCCTTTCGAAGCGTTCGATGGCTTGAAGCAGGATTTACGAGTTCTGAGTAAACCTAAGAAAAACCTATAGATTCCAGGTAAGACGCCATTGATAACGCCAGCCCCATGGTTCCTCATCCTCCAATGGATGGGATTGCCACACAGGAAAATATAGACCAGCAGTAAAAAAGGACCGATGTTCGAAACCAAACCCCGAAGCATAGCGTGGTTTGACTGATGTCCAGCCGACCTCATCCATATCCAGGATCATGCTGCTGGTGAAAAGTTTAAACTGAAGTCCTGAAAAGTAATAACCTGCTGAAATACTCAGTCCCATATAATTGTTGGTGGAATGGTCGATTTTGGTTTGACCGCGAAAATTTGGTAAGGCAGACAACCCATCTTGCCAGGCATAGTTATGGGTGAATTGATATGGATCAGGCGTGGCATTACTCTGAAACCCGGCAACAAACTGCATACCCCCTGCCAGCCAGCCCCAACCGACTCCAGCTAAATCTACCTGGGACTTGAAAAGCGAAAAACCACCGGCATACCCTTCACCAGAGGCACCTCTTATCTTGAAATAAAGCCGATCTCCTGTTCGAGTCAGCCTCAGTCCAGTGTAGGAAGCTTTGAGAATGTGAATCTTTTGATCCTGCTTCCAAATTGTTGTATCGGCATACGTATCCAGCTCCATATCCAGCTTTATGCGCTGATAAGTCAATCTAGGTCCCTGAATCAGAAAACTCTGATCTCCTACATAACGAGTCAAACCAACACTCATTCCACGCCAATCATCGTAGTTGTGGAGGGATGCCTGACTAAAGAGACGCTTCCCTAAGTTTAGTGGGTGTCCATAGGTTAATCTTCCCCCCCAGTTATTCTCCTGGTCATAGGGTACATGGGCGTTGAACTCCAGATTCAACCGGTGCCGAAAATCAGAGGGATACGCTGGCCACAAATCCACACCCAAACCAGAAGTAAATTTAATACCATAGCGCTTTTCATCATCCCAATCTCTCCAGATACTTGGACTCACCGTGATTCGGTAGCTGGACCAATCAGGCAGAGCACCAAAAGGTTGAACATGGATATTATCCTCCAGTCGGGGCCATTTGTTATTGAAGCGGTAATATTCTGCCAGATTGTGATAGGGGTCCAGGACTACTGCTTTTATGTCAGATCTAGGTATGATAAGGGGAGACTGGCGATTGAGACCATAATTTAGTATGGTACTATCACCATTCCCCGTAATCACCAGTACATCAACTGGGAAATGCCAGCTCTCATGATGTTTAATGTGAATTTCCAGAGAATCCGGGCTGGATTTTATCCTTTCTATCCCCACATCAGCCCAACGCGAGCTCAACAGGGCCATAGCAAACTGCCCACCAAGTCCAGGTTCGCAGTATTTATTAATGTTTGCTATCAATTGCCCTGTGATTTCTGAAGGTTCTGTTGATGAGCCAATACATCCCCTCACCACTTCATTAAACAATGAGTCCCCCACAGTTTCCTGAAGCATTTTTAGATAACCGAATCCGGCAACGTGGAGGATAAATTGCTCCTCGGTGCGCAACGCATTGAAAGGCTCGCTCCTGGTTATAGACATGAGGTTGCCGTTTGAGAGCGTGCCTCCTGCTAATTCAACCAGATAACGAGGAGTTAAATATTTAAAGTCGCTCCACAATCCGGGAACAGCAGCTGCCAGGGTAGGGTAAGGCTCAATATCACTGTTCCCATTGTTACGTAGCAGCAGCATGGCATATGAACCAAAAAACCATGAGTCCAGCACCTCCTTTTCGCCCTTCCAGCCACTGAGCGTGCACCCCATTTCATGTAACTCACGGAGATACTGATCCAGTGGACTACCAGCGCTTTCCGAGCTGATCTCCAGACTGTCCTGGGCATTGAGAGTCGCAAGAATCGCCAGTATACCCAGAATCAGTCTCACGAAATGTGCAATGTGTTTAATAGGAGAATATCCCCATTAATAGGCGAAAAGATTGAATCTCATTATCTCAAAATAGTCCTGAGACTTGAAGCCCACTGTCAAGGGGTTGAGAAGCTCTGCCCCGGGGTAAAAAGCAGCCCGATAGGCTTCCTGGTGTTTCTTGAATTCAATGGAAAATTCCAGGTTTTGCGGTATGTCAATCAGTCCTGTAGATAAATCTCCAGCCAGGGCTCGAGTTACACCCTCAGCTATCATTTTGAGAGATCTTGCGGGATGCTGGGTCACAACTGAATTTCCTTCACCACGGATGGTTGCCACAGTTTGTATGGAGCTGTTGTGGGCTTTCACTTCCTGGCAGAGCCCCTCATCACCTGAGACAAAGACTGCAGGAACACCATAGTATGATGCCGCCAACGCGTGCAGGTAAAATTCAGACATATCCAAACCGTTAAGGGTCATTCGGGCAATCCTCACCGAGGACATGGTATGGGCCAGCGTGTTGGTATTCTGACCTGCCCGGGAGTGATACCCGATGAACATGATGGCATCGAAACTTTTATCCAATTCCTGCACCATTGATAGCGGGTGACCAGCCCACCCTCTCACGACTTTGGCCATCTCAGGCAATTCATCAAGGATCAAATTTCTTCCAGAATCATGGGCATCTTTAATGAGGATTTCTGAAGCACCTGCCCTTATGGCGGCCTCACAGGCAGCCAGGACCTCTGCCGTCATCTGTTTTTGAAACCAACGATAATCGTTGGGAGATCCTTTATCGGTCTCGTCCCAATGACCTATTCCCGTAACGCCTTCAATATCTGCTGAGATGTATACTTTCATGTTTGACCCCTCACAATGTGCCGGTGATAGTTTTGCTAGTTTATTCAGTTTAAATAAACACCAATCCAGGAAAAATGCATCAAGTAATTCCTTATTAAAGGAATTAATAATTCCAATTATAACGTTGTTGACTGGCTACTTGCGTTTTGAAGGAAACATGGTCCCTGGAACCCGTCGGCAATACTCAGCGTAGGCCAGGGGGTAGGCTTGATCAAGCTGCTGCTCCTCAATGGGAATTAATTTGAAAATGAGCCACACCATAATCACAAACATTGCCATCATGAGAATTGACGTGAGCACAAGAGTAAGTCCCAACAGCACCAGCAGTGCCGATAAATACATGGGATGTCTGATCAGCTTATACGGGCCATGTAGGGTGAGATAGTCTGTCTGACTCGGTTTCACGCCGGCCAATCGAAAACTACGGCGTAAGGAAACTCTACTCCAGAATAACAACAGACTACCCAGGAGAAAGGAAATGATACCGATGAGCTCCAGGAAAATTTTCAAGGGCGTCGAAGACATCTCAATACAAATAAACACGGGTATATCAATTTTGGCGATCATCATTACACCGCAAAAGGGAATGAGAACAAGGAAAAACAGCAGATTAATAATATTGAAGGTCCAGCCAACCCAACCACAATCTGGTCGCTGAAGTCGAATAGACCCCGGAGACAGAATGAGGATTCCGCCTGTGATCGCTGAAACCACAAGAATGATGATTCCCAATAAGTTGCTAACGGCTGCGATCATGGCTTATTCTGGGCTCCCTTAAAGACATTTTGAATCCAGTTAGCTTTGGGGCAAAAAACATGCCGCTGGCAATTTTTAAAAGGTGTTAGTTTTTGGGTTGCGCAAGTATGCTTTCATGACAGCAATAAGTTGGTAGGCAATTCGTGTGAAAATCAGAGGGTGATTCGGATGGTGGCCAGCGTACCTGGCACCGCTCAGTATTTATATTCTGAAAGCTGAGCGGTTTCTAGGCCTGTTAAATCAGAATAAAAATTCCATATTATCTTCAGTCATGTCAAAAGGAATTGGGCTGAGCATACTCACCTGATAGACAGTCTGTCCCAGTACACCTGGAGTTGGTTCTTTTACCTTCCGGAGCATTACAGAGGTGCCTCCCTCAACAGTATATGCTTGTGAATGCTCTTCGAATACGTGCCCATACTTTTCAAAATAGGCCTGTTTGAACCTTTGAGCATCATATGGATAATCAAAACTGTAAAGCACTTCGATTGAATGGATCGAAAACTTTTTCTCGTTCTTTATATTGAACCAGACATAAATCTTGGCAATACCCATCTCATCAATCTTATATGAGAAGCCGGAGAGTTGTCGATTATCCTCATAATTGGTCTTGGTGGCGATCTTTTTTTCTTTAAAAACATGCTGCAAAGTAGAATCAACTTGGGTCACTGACATGGACCAATCCATTCCCCAATAAATTGCAGGCGTTTGCGACAATACAGGTAACGTGAATCCCAAAACCAAGAGCAATGCGATAGTAATTCTTATATTCACGCTGATCCTCCCTTCAGACCAAAGCTAACCAAGATGTTTCATTTTCCAGCAAGGCTATAAAAGTATGCGAATTGTAATTTTCCGCAAGTATTCATTACCAGCAAAGCTAGCCTCTGACTTAACGATGAGGTTTACCTATATGCTGATCTAAAACCCAGGTAACCGACCAGTTGTGACCAAGTCGATGTCCATCCATGGTGGGTGGCAGGTGTTTTATCATGTAAAAAGGCAAGTCAATTTCCTGTGGATCCGCTGCCAATTCGCGAAACGCCCCATCCTGGGCATGCACTGTTTTATGCTGAATTACTCGAATGGATTTCTTCCAGTGCGGATATTTCAACTTATCACCAGCATCATAGCTCATCGATTTACAGGCATCCATGAGGCTTGGGAAACCACTTAATGGAGCTGCTATAACATGTAAATCAGCCGATAGTGCCCCCAGCTCAGAAGCAGCAAAAGTCAGAACCACTCCTCCATATGAATGCCCAAAAAGCAAAATTTTGTCATAGCTCCCCTTTTGAGATAAAGCGATCACATGTGCAGCTAAATCACCTGCCACTTGATCCGGACAGACTTCCCAATCATAACGGTAGAAGAATAGGGAACCATAATAATCTGCGAAATTCTTGAGGCCGGTAATCCATTCGTAGCCCTTTGATTCGTATCCATGAACCGCAATGACCAACACGCTATCATTGCGCTGATCCCCATTTGTCAATTCAACCATACCCAGAGCATTTTCCATAAGCTCCTGACCGGCAGTCATGATTTCTGTACCTTCACCCAGATCATTGATATCAAGAGTGATTCCCGAACCATTCCCGGCATCAGCTTTTGATACCTGCTTCTTTGGTGTCCCGGCACATTGAACTAGCATTAGAAAGGCTGTAGCAATGATCAGGGGTTTTAATTGTATATGTTTGAACAACATTTAGTCTCCATTCTTTTTAAATAGCAATCCTGCTCGTAAACAGGCCAATCCCGGAAGAAATACTACGAGTAAAAAAACAGCAGCCATGTTTTGTCCACCATTGAACATTCCCAGCACTCCAGTCACAATCAGCACAAAACCCAGCAAGTATAAACTGAATTGCATCAGCTGCAATGTGGCCGGGTTCGTTAGAAGCTTCCGATAGGCGTACATGGCTGTCACAAGGCCCAGGAAAAGATAATAGGCAACAAATGTAACCAGTGTCTTTGAATCCATTTCAATGGATCTGAAAGCCAGTATGGCAGCGAGTAAGGAGATGGCATTGGCCAATATCAGGTGAAGCACCGGGTTAAACCAATTGCTGATCTTTGCGATAAAATTCATTCTACAATATAGGGGGTTCATACAGGAGGTCATACTTTTTATCAATTGCTGACGCCCCAATATCTCAGCAATTTCTTCAAGTATCCCGTGCTTTATACGCCCTTTGCCTTAATTTCTTAGCTATTAAAATGAAAGTGCATGTATGAATACTCGAGGCCACATTCTGGTCATCAATACGGGGTCGACTTCAACAAAGCTGGCCATTTATGCGTTTGACCTGGATGCTAAATCCCTAACACTACATCGTCAGGTGAGCCTTGATCACCATCAGGATGGCCTCTCGGATACTGCCTCCATCATGGAGCAACTCGATCTGCGTTTGAATACTGTACAACAGTTCTTGGACAAGGAAGCTGTCACCATAGCATTGATTATGGCCCGTGCTGCACCCCTGCGCCCCCTTGAAGGTGGCATTTATGGTGTTGATTCCAGCATGCTTGAAGCAATACGTTCCTGTCAATACGCCTCCCACGCCAGCAATCTGGCCGCACTCATCGGTGATAAAATTGGGACTAACCTCTCTGTTCCTGTCTACATAGCTGATCCCATTACAACCGATGAATTTGAACCGCTTGCACGAATATCTGGCGTTCCAGGTATCGAAAGAAAATCACGGAGTCATACGTTAAATATCAAGGCGAGTTGCAGAAAAATTTGTCAGGAGCAAAAACTGGACTTTTTCCATAGCCAATGGGTCATCTGTCATATGGGTGGAGGCATATCAGTTGCCGCCCTTAAAAATGGACGCATCGTGGATGTGAATGATGCCCTCCTGGGAATGGGACCCTTTAGTCCCGAAAGGGCAGGTGCTTTGCCCGTATCTGGCATCCTGAATATGGTGTATGATGAGAACCTGAATCGTGAAGCCGTGGAAAAACTGTTTTCAACCAGTAGCGGATTGAAAGGCTATCTGGGTACGGCAGATCTCATCGTGGTTGAAGATCGGATTCAGGCAGGAGATGCCGAGGCAGCACTCATTTATTCAGCCATGGTTTATCAAATTTCAAAAGAAATCGCTGCCATGGCTTCCGTGTTTGCTTTTGAATTGGATGGCATCCTGCTTACCGGTGGTATGGCTCATTCAAACCACCTGTGTGATGCAATTTCAACACGGGTCGAATCCCTGGCCCCAATCCATATAGAACCGGGTGAAAATGAGCTCAAGGCATTGGCCGAAGCAGGCTTTAGGGTGTTGCTCAATGAAGAATCTCCAAAAGTTTACGGCCCGAGTAACGCATAGTTGTTAGAGGTGATCATGTTCAAGCCACAAAAAATTCTAAGCATCCAATTTTTGATAATGGTCATGGTCTCATGGATTGGAGCGCAAGCACCCAGAAACATTGGTGCTCATGATATGATTTCCTTCCCCAGCATTAGGAACCTGGAGTTGGGACCCCGGGGACAAACCATCATATACGAACTGCGAAAAACAGATTTCATGGCCAATACTTATCGTCACCATTTATGGAAAATGGACAGTGATGGCAGCAATAATCGACAATTCACCTATAGCTCAGCTGATGAATGGGAGCCCCAAGTTAGTCCAACGGGTGCCTGTGTGGCATTTTTCTCAGATAGACCAGATGAAAAGGGGAAAGCTGGCACCAGAATCTGGGTTATGTCCACTTCCGGTGGAGAAGCCAAACCGCTCACCAATCCAGAGCGCGAGATCATCCAATACCAATGGAGCGCTGATGGCAGCAAAATTTATTACCTGACTCCTGCCCTCCTGCCAAAGCCTACTAAAAACTGGATTGAATCAAGATCCAAGGCTGGTTACGATGCGGTGGATAAAACCAGTGAGAAGCCCTTGATCGAACTTTGGTCAGTAGATGAAAGCAATGGTTCACCTAAACTACTTTTTGTCGGTGATCCCGGTGTGTCCGCTTTTGATGTTGACCCCAGACAAGAACTGATGGTTTATAGCACCAATTTTACCGGCGATGATAACGACTGGGTGGAATCAGACCTGTATTTATTCCTCATGTGTGATAGCAGCATTCAAAAACTTACAGAATTCGAGGGCTCGGAGGAGTCTCCACAGTTTTCTCCTGATGGATCGTGCGTTGCCTATAAAAGACTACACGATCCGCGTAAGCCTTTCTCTCAGACTGAAATTGAGACCATTGACCTCTACGAGAAGAAAGTAACTCGCCTGACCAATGCGCTGGATTTAACCATAGATGAGTTTCAATGGTACAATGACAATTCACTCCTGCTGGAAGTGCTCTCCGGCATGAATAATCACCTGTATACTGTCACTCGTAATGGGACAGTATCTGCAGTGACTGGTGGAGCTTCTTATTTTTTCCATAGCTCAGTTTCTCCCAACACAACGAATATTGCTGCCGTACGTCAGACAGCGGAGGGTCTTGGTGAAATTTTCATCTCCGGCGGACCCGGGCGTCCGTGGGATCAGATCAGTGATCTGAGTGTGGCCCTCGATAACATATTGATCCACCCTCAGACATCCTTCCAGTGGGTGAGTCGTGATGAACATTTCAAGCTCCAGGGACTCGTAGTTCTGCCACATTTTTCAGGAAACGATCCACTACCCCTCATTGTTGATATTCATGGTGGACCGGCTGGCCGTACGGATATCGCGCTGGAACAATTCTCCATGTACCAGGCCTGGGCTTCTGAAGGATTTGCTGTTTTCTCACCAAATTTCAGGGGGAGTGAAGGCTATAATGCCGCTTTTCAGGTAGCCAATTATCGTGACCTGGGCGGGGGTGACTATCATGATATTATCAGTGGGGTAAAAAGTCTCATAAAACGAGGGGTTGCTCATAAGGATAGCCTCGTAATTATGGGGGGATCCTATGGTGGCTATATGACCAACTGGGCCATCACACAAACCAATATGTTTAAGGCTGCAGTCAGTCGCTACGGAATCTATGACCTGAGAAATGATTTCTCCAACTCCATATACGCTCAGTGGGAACTTGATTATCTGGGAAAAACCTACTGGGAAGATCCCGGACTCTATCGCCGCATGTCCCCCTCCACATTCATCAAGAAGGCCAAAACTCCAACTTTAATCCTCCACGGTGCCGAGGATGAGAACACCTATAGAACCAACTCAATTGAATTGGCCCGAGCATTGAAAACACTAGAAGTTCCCCATCGATTTTTCCTTTATCCCCGCGAGGGTCATGGGATGGATGAACCAAGTCATCGCCTAGATGTATTTCAACGTCAATTAAGCTGGGTAAATTCTCACCTGGGTCGCCAGGAGGCTGTTGGAGGCGAGGATTGGTTGACAGAGCATATCCGGGTTCAAATTTTATCAGTCAAACACGGCATTCACTTTCTAAATACCGGGAATGAGAAATTTATCCAAGTTAAAATCCTGCTGGATGGTTCCCGTTTGCTTGTCAATCATAAGGTTGGAGTTTCTGACCTATCTCTAGAACCGGGAAATTATCATATAGTTGGACTTCCAAGTGGTGAATTTCTGGCAAACATCAGCGATATCTCAGTCGAAATTGGACCTGATACTCCAACGGCAACGCTGGACCTGGTTTTTCCTTTCACAGAATCAGCACACCAGATTCTAAAAATAAGAGGTGTGGGTGAGTACGTCCTTCCTCCTGATTTTGCACCAAAGTCAAAATAGGCTCTCTGTTTTAACTTGAAAAGCCTACACCACATTCGACTGGCTAAACCACGTGATATAGAAGCTTGTGTCGCCCTTGATGCCAGTAATTTTAACATCTACACTTCAGCAAAAAGAGGCAAACATTTTGAAGAAATGATACCCAGAAATGCCATGCTGGTTGCAGAAGATATGAACCGCATTGTAGCGTATGCTTCTTTTGAGCCTGACTGGTTTGGCTGTTCATTTTTAAAGCTAGTTGTTGTTGATACTTCTTCAAGACGTCTGGGTCTGGCTTCTCAGCTCATCAAGCATATTGAGGACCATTACTGTCCTCTGGGTCGGTTGTTCAGCTCAACCGAAGATGACAATACCCCCTCAAAAGCCATGCATGAGAAACTGGGATTCCAGGAAAGTGGCTATCTGGATAACCTGCCCCAACCCCATCGCGAGATTTTCTACTACAAAAAATTAAACCAAAAGTGACCTGCTAAAATTTACTCTTCATCCAGCGGCCGGTAGTTCCAATCAAGAATTTCATAGCGTGGGAATAGTTCAGTCAAACGAGCTCTGAATTCTGACCACTCTCGACCCTCAGGATCAGACCAAACGACCTCAGACAAGGCTGTCATTCTGGGTAAAACCATATACTCAGCATGATCTGTGGTCTTTACGAATTCAGTCCACAGGTTCGCCTGGGCGCCCAGAACAAATTTATGTTCTTCAGGTTCCAGCTCTTCCGGGATAGGTTCGTAGGAATAGACCTTTGTCACAGGAAGATCACCACCGATGGCCTGTGGCTCTGTCTCGGGGTTTCCCTGATAATAATCGAAATAGACATAGGTATAAGGTGTCATGACAACATCGTGCCCAGCCTTGGCCGCAGCAATCCCGCCCTTTTCTCCTCGCCAGGACATAACTGTGGCACTTTGCGCCAGGCCACCTTCAAGAATCTCATCCCAACCGATGAGACGCTTGCCTTTGGCCAGGATATGCTTTTCAATTTTCTGAATGAACCAGCTCTGCAGTTCATGCTCATTTTCAAGGCCTTCAGTTTGAATGCGTTGCTGACATTTGGGACAGGTTTCCCAGTATTTTTTGGCAGCTTCATCTCCACCGATGTGGATGTATTGGGCGGGGAATAATTCCGCAACCTCATCTAACACATTCTCTAAAAAGGTGAAAACTGAATCATTTCCGGCACAGAGGATATCCTCATTAGGCCAGTAGCTACCAGGATTGACAGGTATAACTTTACCCTGGCAGGACAGTTCAGGATAGGCAGCGAATAGCTCAGAGGAATGTCCAGGCATTTCGATCTCAGGGATCACTGTTATCTGTCGTTCAGCCGCATAGGCAATCACTTCACGTACTTCATCCTGAGTATAAAAGCCACCATAGGTAGCCTTCTCACCCGGTTCAATGGGTGACCATTTGCGCCAATCCTCATGCTCACGATCCACTCTCCAGGCACAGATTTCAGTCAGCTTGGGATATTTTTTAATTTCCAGGCGCCAGCCATTGTCATCGGTGAGGTGCCAGTGAAAAACATTCATTTTATGGAGGGCCAACATATCGATGTATTGTTTTACAAATTCAAGGGGGAAGAAATGCCTGGACACATCCAGATGCATCCCGCGCCATCCAAACCTGGGGGAATCCACCACCAGAACAGCTGGTATGGCATTATTGTGTAGTTCTGCTGTCTGGTTTTCAACCGTAGCAGGTAACAATTGCCTCAGGGTTTGCAAGCCGTAGAAAATTCCAGGTTCATCCCCAGCAGTAAGCAGAATATGCTTTGCATTGATTTCCAGGCGATAGCTTTCGCTAGGGATAGACTGATCTGGATGAATACGTAGCTGTACATCAGCCCCCCCAGCATTTGACGAAAAGGCCCCCGGGAGCAAAGCGTTCAAGCTGGCTTTGATAAATTCAGGATGGACAAAATCGCCTTCCAGTGACAATGATTGATCGCTTTTAATAACAAATGTGCCTTGGAGCGGTTTCACGCTTTGTGGTTTCGGGATAATATTCATAGCAGAACTTTCTATGTTGATAAGGTTGGAAGTTGTGCATGTTTCCATAGGAATCATGAGAGTTACCAGCAATATGATCTTCAGAGTTAAATGTTTCATTTATTCCTCATTTCTTTCTGATCCTGAATCAATTTCGATATATGTGGCAACTCACGATCGGCTGGAGTTGCTGGACGTAGTCTCACTGCAAATCCCCCGCCAGATGCCAGGTTAATTCTAATTTTATCCATTTGAGTTGCAAGATAATATCCTACATGGACACTGGTTGGATTTGAATCCCAGTGAGCTGCCGGGCCATCTACATAGCATTCGGCCACCATGTTTCTATTTACCAGTATGGATAGAAGTATTTCTAATTCTCGCGGACGCTCATTGGTGATACTCCCAATAAACCATTCATCCCCCTGCCGTCTGGCGATAGTCACCTCTTCCCCAATTTCAGCCCTGAGAATTCTGGTTTCATCCCAGTCTGTCACTAGGTCACGGATAAACTGAAACGCCGGATGGTTCGCATAGTTTTCGGGCAGGTCAGCGGCCATTTGCACGGGGCTGTACAAAACCACCATAAGGGCCAGTTGCTTGGCCAATGTCGTGTGCACCCGGTTCTCTTTTTTGTATCGCTCAAAAGTAATATCGAATATACCCGGAGTGTAGTCCATGGGTCCTGCTAATAGTCTTGTAAAAGGCAAAATAGTCGTGTGGTTCGGTGGATTACCCTCACTCCATGCATTGTATTCCAGACCTCGGGCCCCCTCCCGGGTCATCATGTTGGGCCAGGTGCGTTCAATTCCAGTTCCCTTGATTGGTTCGTGTACATCAAGGCTGATCTGATATTTGGCAGCCATCTCGATGACCCGTCGATAGTGTTCCACCATCCACTGACCGTAATGTAGCTGGCCTGGTGGCTTGATATCGCCCACATATCCGGTTTTCACCGCCGGTACTCCCAGTTTTGAGTAATAGGCATAGGCGGTCTCCAGTTGCTGCTCGTAGGAAATGACATTGGCAGTAGTCTCGTGATGCCCAATGAGCGACACACCTTTCTCTCTGGCATAATTGGAGATCCAATCAATATCAAAATCATCATAGGGTTTGGTCAACTCTAGAGCATCATCCTGGCCCCAGCGTTCCCAACCCTTATTCCATCCCTCAAACAGCACACCCTGGATATTGTTATCTGCAGCGAAATCAATATAATCCCTGGCATTTTCAGTTGTGGCTCCATGACGATCACCCTGAACCCAGGTATATTTGTTTATATGAATTCCCCACCACATTCCAATGTATTTCATGGGTTTTATCCAGGATACATCGGTCAATTTATTGGGTTCGTTAAGATTCAGGATCATACGCGATCTCAGCAAGTCTGCTGCGGATTCCCCAATGGTGATGGTTCGCCAGGGTGATTTCAGGGGAGCCGTAGTTTTAACTTTGTCACCATCAGGCCAGGGCACCAGTGCACTGAGAAAGGTCAATGAATCCTCGTCTGATCGTTTCAGGGTCATACCAGCATAACTGGTGAGATTGGCCTCGTGAATGCTAACATACCGGTTTTTTTCAGTTACAAATGTGAATGGTGTATTGGCAGAATCGACCTCACTCAACAGGCTTTTGTTATGCAATTTTTCATAAGTATCAAACTTGTGAGCACCGGGAATCCACCAGGCCTTGCCATTTTCTGCAAATTGAAATTCAGTCAACTCGTTGGTGATGAAAAGCGAGTCCAAGCCTTCCTGTACAGGTATCTCATAGCGGATGGCCACACCATCGTTGAACAATCGAAAATGCAGTATGAGTTGACGCTGAGGACTGGACAACTCTTTCAGTTTCACACTAAGCAAATTGCTGTGAGAATGAATTGAATTCTCCTGTCCCCAAACCGGTTCCCATGTTTCCTCGAGTTCCAGAGTATCTGATTTAATCAGTTCAAAGGAGCCAGACAATTCTGATTGATTTCTGAATTGGAACCCCAGGGCAGATGGTTTGATAAGTGGCTCCCCATCAACGTGAACCGTATATTTTGGCATTCCCTGATCAAGAATTAATGCGAATTGGATGCGTGTATCTGGACTGGTGATCTCCTGCCGGGTTAGTTTCTTCTCAGTGCTGCAAGCAGCAATAGCAATTACAACTAGAATGAACCAGCGATTCATGAATTTCCCCACCAATACTTTGTGCTTCATCAAATACAACGGACTATCGAATCGTGCACTCTAAATTTAGTCGTCGATTTTCTCCACCCACCGGGTCATGCCGTTGCGATCACAGAGTAGCGCCATGCCGGTATTTGATTTCCCTGTACCAAAATAGGCACTCATTTTTCCATATTCGTTGGCGGTTCGTAAGAAGCCAATTCCTTCGGAACCCGTTCCCAGAAAGGTGGTTTCTTTCCCTACTTCATTGTAGGTGGCCATTTGGCCTCCACCTTGTGTGCTGGCGCCCAGATAGACAGTTGGAGCTTCATGGGTGTTAAATGTTCTCAGGAAACCCTCTCCCTTGGGGCCGGTTCCCAGGTGACTGCTCACTTTTCCCTGGTCATTGTACGCCAATACACCACCGTGACCCTCGCGATTTGCTCCCAGGCTCACAGAACGTGTCCCCAGTGAATTGTATAGCACCATGGTGCCGCCACCCTGTCCATCTCCTGAAATCAAGATGGTATGTTCGCCAGCATCATTGAGAATCCTGATGTAACCATTTTCCCTAATTGTTAATGAACTGACATTGATATCGTCGAATTCATCGGGACTTGCTTTCGCTCCCATGAGAGAAAAGAACAGAAGTGTAGCTAATATTCCGATTACCACACTTTTAACATCGACACTCTTCTTCATCAATTCACCAGGTTCTTTAATTTATCCCAGATTTTGTTGCCCAGCATATCAGCAGCCACATCCACAATCTGCTGCACCAGATCCAACACATTTTGCTCTCCAGCCCAATGTTTGGTAACTACCTCATGGTCACAGTTTTTCATTACGGAATTGATGACATAGGCTGCCAGAGCAACATCATCCAGATATCCCATAGGACCCAGCAATGCTTCAGGTAGCAGATCGATGGGTGAAATAAAGTAGGCCAGGGCACCTGCTATTTTTGCTTTTTCCGACGACGGGACATCCTTATCCAATGCCAATTTCGCCAGCAGGTGGAATAAGTCCGGTGCCAAAAGGACATATTCAGACCATTTGGTAGAAGATTTCGTTTTGTCCTGCAACCATGCACGTATGTCGCTTCTCATTTTCTGGTAAAAATCTTGATCCATTATTGATCCTCCTCGATATACTTGTGGCTAATTAATAACCGTTAATTTTTGGATGGTTCGCGTGCCTGCTAAATTCAATTCACAGAAATACACACCGGAAGTGACATGCTCACCCAAATGATCTTTTCCATCCCATTGATAGGTATGATCCCCACTGTGATAATATCCACTAGTGAGATTGGTAACAAACCGTCCCTTTAAATTAAAAATATTCAAACTAAGGGGCTGGTCTGAGGGTATGTGAAACTGGAGCGTGGTCTCCCCATTAAAGGGATTGGGAAATGCCCATAGTGCCTGTTGCTCCGGTGCTATCACATCGTCAATAGCTACTCCAGGTGGATAGGGGGAGCCTGCGTTGATCCAGGCAGTGTACCAGATACTGGCAAGGTCTAATACTGCTCGCTCCAGGCTCCAGGTGGTAGTATCACCCAGGTCATCCCACATCATTGATAAGTAGGTGTTACCATAACTGGGATCCTGGGCTGAAGCCCGATCATCGGCTGCCATGACCAGGTCAACCAATGGATAGATATCCTCGATATAACTAAAGATCGAATCTATTGGGGTTTCCCAATACCTGGAGATGGAATCTGCGAATGTGATATCGTCCAGGTGGTCATTCATCATCTGTGTTTCATAGCGGGAGTGAATGCCTCCGTTACCCGTATCCCACCCATTGTAATTCACGGTTAAGTGTAGTGCCTGGTGTGAATCAGCGACATAGTGGCCCAATTCAGCGGCTATTTGCCATATATCATTCCAATTACCCTCTGCCATTAATTCAGTCATATCTTCCATCCACCAGGTGATCACCCAGGGGACCAGCCCTTGATCATTTACTATACTTTGGCCATACAGCGTATATAGCTCCTGTAAATCATGTGGTAAGGTGCCGGCAAAAAATTCATCAAAATAATCAATATCTATGTAGTGGTAATAACCAGGATTAGGATCACTGCTATAATCGGGATCAACAGAATGTACCCTGAGGTACTCCCGGTGATCTTGAAAGAATGACATCTCAGGGGGTAAATGATCAACCGCAGCTTCATTGATTACGCGATGAGAGCCCCACCCCCAGGCATAAACATTAGAAAGCGTGAACAGGATGATAATCACGATGTGTAGCATTTTTTTCAAAATTTTCGGTCTCCAATATCAAATTTTCAGGCAACCATTAATATTGCAAGGATTCTTCATTTTGCACCATGAAAACTACTATCATTACTGAACTTCCAATGAGAATTGATTCCAGTCACATCTTTAAAAAGACAAGCATTTATCATGTTAGATATACATAACATAATCATTGCATTGTGTTAGATATATACTACTTTATGTTATAATTATATAACAGGAGGTCATATGCCTAGCAACTACACAAAAATATTCTTAGTCCCTATTCTGGCACTGGTACTCGTTGGAGGCCTGGTGATGTATTTGTTTGGATTTCAGGAGGGGATAAGCATTAAGATTATCGCAATACTTGGACTCATGTTGGTTTTGATGGTCATTCCAGTGTATCGGAGTCTTAAAAATGCACAGGATTTAAAGCAGAATCGACCCTTGGAAGATGAAATGAGTCGTATGCTGGAAGTACATGCAGGCGCCTATGCCTTTCGCTATTCCATGATGTCCTGGTTCGTGATCTTTCTGCTTAGAAGTAAATTTCCAGATAATGAAGAAATGTTGAGTATTGGGATTATGGCTGCAGCAGCTATTTATGGACTCTGCTGGCTCTATCTTAAGCGTAACGGACTGCCCAATGCAAACCAGGATTAAGGAATTAAGAGCTCGCGATAACCTGACCCAGCAACAACTCGCTGATAAGGTGAGTGTACGTAGGGAAACCATCGTCTTTCTAGAAAAGGGTAAATACAATCCATCCCTCAAGCTGGCCTACGACATCGC